>MAXR01000123.1 GCA_001751155.1 Desulfuromonadales bacterium C00003068
AGGCAGAATTATGCTTTGCTCGCCCTTGGTCAACCAAAGCGAATACCTACCCTGCATCGCAGGAGTTGGTATAAGCACCGATAGTTCCCTACTACTGCGAAGATCAATCTCAGAAAGCTCAATGGGTAGCGGTATAATGGATACTCCTCCATTGCCATGACCAAGGAAAGCTTTATCACCTGTCACTGTTAACCCGGTCAGCTTCGAACTATCAACCGATCGAAGATTCTGAAGGGTTTTAAGATCAACAGCCTGGACGCCGTTTTTAAAATCATACAGGTAGCCCCTACCTTCAAAGGCACTAACGCCTTTAACATAATCCATGGACGCTAATGAAGTAAGAAATCTCGGCTTTTCTGGGGCCGAGATGTCGAATACCTGGCAGCCGGCCCTGGCATTTGCCACCATCATTTTATCTCCTTGCACCGTGACAGCCAAAGACTGTGCAAAGACATGCAGGGGCAAAGGTAACTTAACCGTATCAACCAATCGTGGATTGGTCGGATCTTCGATGGAAATCTGCAACAGCCCCGCTTTGCCAGCAGCGACAAAAGCGTATCCCCCACTTACCGCAACATCACGCAAATATCCCAGTTCACCAAGATGTCCGATAACCCGAGGCCCAGCTTTGTCCTCAACATCAACAACATATAAACCAGCCTTGCCAGCAGCTACCACCGCTAAGCGATCAATCACAGTCACCGCCCTTGCAACACCGGCCAATTTTACCGTATGGGCTAATTGCAAACCTTCATCCTGATTCACCGTCAAGACTTGCAACCCTCTGATACCATCAGCGACGTAAACCCGGCCATCCTTGAGGGCAACATCAAAGGCCTTGCCATATGTTTTAATGGAGTCCACTATTCGAAAAATACCATTCGAATCCCTGCTCACCGTGTGCAACCCTTGAGTCCCATCCGCAATAAATACCGTGTCCCCTAGGGCGGCTAAAGCCCAAACATAACCGGGAGTGCCAATCCGTAGAACACTCGTCGACGGATCAATCTTTCCCAAGGAGATAATCTGCAATCCCCTTTTCCCATCAGCAACAAAAACATTCTCTCCTTCAACGACAACGTCCCAGGCGATTCCAGGCGTATCGACTGTCGCAGCAATGTGCCATCCAGAACCGGCCTGCCGTTCAAGAATTTGCAATCCATTGAAATTGTCCGCGACGTAAACGCGTCCTCCTGCAACTGTAACACCACGGGCAAAGCCCGGCGTATCGATGGAAACCGTTGGTTCATGCTTCAAATCAACAAGGGAAAAAACATCGACGCCATATTTTCCACAACTAACAAAAAGTTCTTTATCAGCCACCGCAACACTTCGCGCCAAGCNNCTCCCAAACCCCCTGTTTACCCATAGCAACAAACAAACTGTTTTCGTCAAGAGCAAGACTCTCGGCACCTCCTTCAGCAGCAATCTCGGCAACCAGACGGGGGCGCTGCGGAAGACTCACAGAAACAACCTTGACTCCATGCTCACGGGTCGCAACCAATGCCCTTTCTCCGGCAATCAACACATCGACAGCCTCGCCCTCAAGTAGCAAATTTGCCACGATACGTGGCTGTTGCAAATCATCAATAGAAATGACCTGTAATCCAGCAGAACCATCAGCCACATAGGCGTAGGGACCGGCTACAGCAACGGCCCAAGCTAGGCCGGGAGTATCTACACTGCCGACAATCACCGGCTGCTGCAGGGTGCTGATATCAGCAACTTGGAAACCGCGATTGCCGTTAGCCAGATAGACCGTATCACCTCGAACAACCACCTGCTTCAATTGATCCCAAGTCGGCAATGAGGCAACTATCGCTCCTTGATTTCCTGAATCATATGCCAGATAAGCCCCAACTTTTTCGTCAAAGCCGCTGCCGGTGATATTGACTAACATTCCCTTGCCGTCGACATTCTGAAAGACAGTCGAGGTATCCACCGCTAGTGGTTCAATCAATTCCGGTCTAAATAGGATTGCTCGAAGGAGAAAAAACACAAGCGCACAATAGGCTATTAGACTAAATCCACCTAAAATCCAAAAAGTGCGTTTGGTTTTTAGGTGATGATAAATATAGGAAGTATCCATTATTGACCAAGTTCTCTAAGAGAAGAACGACTGATGGGCATCAGAGGGATTCGGCGGAAGTGTTATGTGCCTCGGTAAGCCACTTGGAGATAACTTGATGGAGCGACTTGTGTTTGAAGGGTTTACACACAAAATCGTTCATGCCCGCGTCTCGACATCGATCTTCGTCTTCTTGGCGAGAAGATGCAGTTAGAGCGATAATAGGGATTATGTGTCCTGCTTCCCGAATATGTCTCGCTGCGGTATAACCATCCATAATCGGCATCTGACAGTCCATGAGGAGCAAATCAAAGGACTGTTGTTCAACTAAATCAACCACCGCCTGTCCATCGGTCACAATAGTTACTTGAT
>MAXR01000124.1 GCA_001751155.1 Desulfuromonadales bacterium C00003068
CTATTATCAACGCGATAGAAATGGTCAAAAATTAGTTGTTGATCCTGTTCACTGATCCCCATCCCCTCATCGCTGACCCAAATACGAATGGTTTGACTTTGTTGCTTCGCTCCCAGAGTGATGGTGCCACCGGCAGGAGAGTATTTGATGGCATTAGAAACGAGATTTTTCAACACTTGCATTAAATGGCTTGAATTTCCGCTCAGTTGTGGCAGCTGGTCCTGACACTCCAGCTGTAAGAAGTGTTTTTCCGAGGCATGGCTGAATAGATGTCGGACCTCCTCCAACAACTCACGAATATTGATGGGTTCCGTGGAGGGCGCATCTTGGCGAGCTTTGAGCCGTTGTAAATTGAGCAAATTGTCGATCAATTCTTGTAATTTGAGGGTTTCCTTATAGAGTGTTTGCAGGCAGTCGATCCGCTGTTCAGCAGGAGGATCGTATTCAAGCAAATATTCTGTGAAACCTAACATGCCAGTCAACGGCGTACGTAACTCATGACTCACCATCGACAACATCTCATTTTTAAGCCGCTCCAGTTTAACCCTTTCAGTGATATCCTGAGCCATCACAACAATGACAGCATCCCCTTCGATTTCGGTATGTTGCAGATGCAGTTCGACGGGATAACAGGAACCATTTTTACGCTGTATTTCGCTGGTAATAACCAGTGTCTGTTGTTGATTTGTGCAAAGTGGCTGTAGATGTTGCTGCAGTGATTCGAGGGAAAATTCTGGCAGTAAATCGGCAATGGTCATTCTGCTGAGTTCGTCTTGAGTGTAACCAAGATTCTTCCGCGAGCCTACCGTGGTACGAATCAGATTTAGCAGATTGGCATCCACCATGTAAATCTCTTCAAGGGATGAGTCAAGAATACGACCAAACCGGCTGGCCAATTGTTGAGCCTGTTTTAATTCGGTAATATCGAGCATGGTACCAACAACACCCGCTATGGTTGACTGGCTATCAAAGAATAGCGCTTTCTGAAAAAAAACGTGGCGCGACTCGCCAGCCCCATTGATCATAACACTTTCGTAGCTTTGAGTGCCACCGTTGGCAATAAGTTGCTGATCGGCAGCATGAGCTTTGTCAGCCACCTCTCTGGAAAAGAGGTCATAGCTTGTTTTGCCAATGATATCCCGTTTGTTTTTTTCAAAGCCAAAGAATTCAATGCCAGCATTGTTAGTGCCGAGGTAGACGCCGTTGGTATCGCGATAATACAAGGGGACAGCAATGGCATCGAGCACGGTTTCGGTAAATTCTTTCTCTGTTTGAATGGCCCTCTCGGCTTGGCGACGCAAAAAGTTGGCCCGAGTCAGAAACAGCACACTGAGTGTCAGCCAACTGAACAGGGTTGTCATCACCCACACGCCGGTGCGGTAACGGTAATAAAAAGTCTGAGGTTCGTTAACCACAACACTGCCGTCTGGAAGTTGCGCTACTGATAGTCCTAAACGTTGTAGTTCCTGATAGTTAAACAAAAAGGAGTTCGGACTGGCCTGAGGCGGTGGCAGTTTATCAATGGCGATTCCGCTAAAAAGTTGCAGAACCCAGTTGACAGCCAGAGCCCCCTGCTGTTGACCACTGATCACCAGCCCCCCCATGACACCGTCGACGACAAAATCACCCCACAATGTGTAGATGGGCACGTTACTGTGATTGCGGATGATCTCAGGGGCACGAGTGAACGGATAAGTGGTGCCATCGCGATCGCGAAGATATGTCAGCAGCAGTATGGCACTATCTTTGGGCAACTGGCCTACGGCAGGGCCTAATTCGTTAGGACGCAGCGCTTCCAAGTAGATAAATGAGAGCCGGTCACGGTATTCAGCCTCGACCTCAACCAGCTGTTTCAGGATCAGGTGACTGGTGATGGTCGCATCACTGACAACGGCCACCTGACGCGTTGACGGATGAAGCTCAACGATGAGGTCGAGAGACGCGCGAAGATCCAGTTGCTCATAGACGCCGGTAAAATCATCATGTCCAGAGAGCATCGACGGCTCGAAATTATTGATACCGCAAAAGATAACTGGGCTGCTCTGAAACACCGAATGATGGTATCGAGCAAGAAAATCCAGAGCATTGTTATCACAACAGATAATGGCATCGAAACGCAGACCTGAATATTTAAATTCGTACAGCGAAGCCAACCGGGGAAAGGCAGATTCAGGCTGGAGACGTTTGGTGTCCATATATTCAATAAACAGCTCTACATTGAAGTCAGATTGCTCAAATTGTTGTTGCAGAGCTTGGGTGACGTTATCGGTCCAAGCATAGCCTTGGTGATAAGAGTGCAGCACCAGTACCCGTTTGCTTACGCGGGTATTCGCCTGACTAGGTGCTGGAGAGAAGGACATTACTCCCAGCACTAAAAATGTCGTAATAATCACGCGTGAAAACCAGAGCGTCATAATCATCCATCATCAAAGATAAAAGTTACTTTCTTAAATGATTATACTGAGTTTCAGTTTTTCGTCTACAAAAACAAACTTTCCTTGACGATAATTCATATTCAGTAAACAAAAAAAAACGGACCCTCGAAAGAGCCGTTATTGTTACAAAAATGGGTTACTTGGTATTAAGGACGTGAAGGCCCTAACCATGCAGCACCTTCTTCTGTTGCGGCACTTACGTCTATCGTGCCAGTTAATGCGCCATGAGCACCACTTTGGCACTCAACACAAGTTATTGATTTCAAAGCTGTAATTGTACCAGCTACTACTCAACAACGAGGGAACGATAAGAATTTCATACGTGGCGTAGCAACCAATCCATTAAGCCGTTCACTAAATATGCCGCTCAACTCTGCCAACATCCAATAAACGACTACGTTACCGTGCCTAGTTGCGTAGTTCTTGTTGCAACAATTCAAACTTTAATATAGGTTCTGTCAAAAATAAGGTTAAGGGCGATCAGATCACCCGAAAGCCTTGCTTAAATAAACGAAGCAAACCACTGAGTGAGCACTCACTCATCAATCAACATAAATAGACACCAACATTTGGATCAAACAAATTATGAAAAAAAAAATAGCGCATCCGTCGCAGGAATTACGTAACAAGATACTCCAAGCATGCCTTACGCTGTTCACCACTAAAGGATATTTTTGTACCTCCGTTGACGATATTCGCCGTGAAGCACAAATAAGTGTTGGCTCAGTCTATAACTACTTTGACAACAAAGAAGCCATTGCCGTTGCGTTATTTGATGATCTATCTAAAACGATGGCTAAAGCAATGGCAGATATTATTATTGATTACGATTCGGCTCATGACAGGTGTCATGCAGCGATCGAATACCTGTTTGAATGTACAGAAACAAACCCCGCAGCGATGCACTTCATCTTTTATGCAAAACATAGAGAGTTTCTCCCCGAGGTCAAATCAATCTGCTCATCAGAGCCATTAACTCTGATGCGGCAAATGCTTACCGAAGGGATCAAAAGTGGTGAGATTGTCGAGATGGATACACTCGTAGCCTCGGCTTGCGTGTTTGGCATTCCATTGCGCATGATTCGAATGCGCTTAGATGATGTGGTTTGCAAACCACTGCCTACGTATCTTGAAACAATATGGCAGCATGCCTGGAGCACTGTTGCAGCCTAAAAAGTGCCAAAAATCAACTTACATTAAAAAGCTGCCTAATTTAGGCAGCTTTTTTTTTGCGACATTCACCTCAAAAGCCCTTTACTACTGCCTTGGCAGCAACAATTGACCCACAAATCTAATTAAAATTCAACATTCTAATCTACTCCAATTAAAAAGGAGTTGCACGACAATAAAAATAAGACTAGAGTCAATAAAGACTGAATGAACCCTCACTCAACACCTTCAGTCACAGCGCAAGCGTTCAGGTTAAAATAATAATTAGCAGACTTCACGAGTACCATCACAGCGTGGAAACCATAAACCAGCAAGTGAATGAACCCTCACTCAGCACTTATTGGTGACACATATATAGAAAGGGATATTTCACCTGCGGCATTGAATGAATCTTCACTCAGCGCCGCAACAAACAGCCCTCTTCCAGCCCTGCAGCGAATGTCGGTTCACTGCGGGGCCAAAAAGGAAGAGGAACTCTAACGGAGGCACCATACTATGAAGAAGAGTAGATTGCTATTTATTTGCAGTCTGGCAACGACCCTAGCACTTTGTGCGGCAGCTATTGTCACAGCCAGCTCCGAAACAAGCCACGTAAGTGTTCAACCCAAGTCTTATGCCAACCCGATTAACACCAGCGAGTGCCTAGTCTGCCACGGACAACTCGACTATCTGCGTTCAGTTGCAACTGATACCAAGGATGGCTACGGTCATGATGTTTTAGCTGAGGCAGTCGCTCAAGGTCTCTACGTTCATCAGGACTTTGTCAACGATCGAATCCATGGCAAAGCATCGTGTGAAGTCTGCCATGGTGGTGATCCCACGGCAACTGACATTACCAAAGCCCATGAGGGGATCATCACCGATCCAACTGCTGACGGTGGCGAAAAAGTTTGTGGCTCTTGCCATAAAGAAATTGTGGTTAACGCCCAAACCTCCATCCACTTCAACATGACTGGCGTTAAAAAGAAACTATCCGGTCGCTTAGGTAAAACTCACAATAAAGAGGTTGTTGTTGGTCAGATCATGAGTGGCGACTGTATGGCATGCCACGCAACATGTGGAACCTGTCATATCGGCACCGCTCCTGTGGCTAATTTAGGTTTGCAATCGAACCATAAAATTGAAGGAAAGCCTGACAATCTACAAGTGTGTATCCCTTGCCACCACTTAGCAGGTGCAGGATTCTTCACTGAAGAGAAAAACCTCCATACCGCTATCGGCATGGATTGTAACTCTTGTCATAGCAGCGACCAAGAGTACCACGGTCGGGGCGGCCCTGAAGAAGCTCAAGGCATGATGACTCCAGGACTTATCAAAGCAAGTTGCTACAATTGTCATCAAGATGCACCAACCAGTAACAACGCTCACGAAATACATGATGAGTCGGTCAGTTGCCAAGCATGCCACGGTACAGAATACGAATCATGCTTGTCATGTCACAACCGCGTTGCTGAGCCAGAGTGGATTTTCAAGCTCGGTCAATTTGGCGGTAAAATCTACCCAATGGTTCACACCACTGGTGACACCTCTGCAGATGCCTTTGCAAGCATGGGCGTAACGTTAAATCAAGAGGATCTTGAATCGAAGCCAACATGGGCTCCTTACCCAACGCACTTCCTCCAACTTGCACCAATTCACAAAGATGGTGCATCTGTCATGTGTGAAAACTGCCACGGCAATGAGGATATTTTCCTTCAGGAAGATGACCTCACCTTCCCTGAGCTTGAGAAACATTTACTGTACCAAGCTCCTGATGCTCTAAGCAAAGATGAATTAGAGCAAGCGCTACGGGAAGCGACAAAGTAAACCATCTGCTCCTCTCGGAGAACCTTTCGAGAGGAGCAACATACTTCAGAACAGTTGCCCAATCTAGGAGCTAGGAGGTTTTATGACTAAGATTCTCAAAACAGCAATAATTTTATGTTCTGTGCTACTTCTGCCATTTAGTGCGTATGCCACCAACGGAGATAACCTAATCGGCGTTGGACCAATATCAAGAGCCATGGGTGGCGTCGGTATTGCCGCCCCCCAAGATGCAATCAGCGCGACCTTTGCCAACCCTGCCGCGATGTGCTTCACAACCTGCTGTCCATCGTCGCAATTTGATTTTGCTGCAACACTCTTTGCGCCAAAAATTGATGGTAAAATTACTCTCGGTACGGGTGCAGGTCAAACGGTATTAAAAAACCAAGCAGACA
>MAXR01000125.1 GCA_001751155.1 Desulfuromonadales bacterium C00003068
GGATATCATTGTTGAGGCCGCACGTTTTGTGGTTATGGCCGTATCGGGTTCGTCATTGATGGTTGTGGCTTTTGCCTTTTCACTTTATCTTTCGGTTTCGGGTTTTTTGGTTATTTTGCTGACTCTCGTTTTCGGCATCCTGTTCTTATCCCTTGTTCAGGTCGATGTCATGCGGTTACAGCAAAAAGCTCAAAGTCTCGATGAGCGCTTTATTCGATGCCTTAAAGATGTGATCTTCGGTTTTACCGAACTGAAGATGAATAAAGCAAAACAGGATGAATTATTTGAAGTAGAAGTTGTTAGCAGAGCCGCTGAATGTACGAAGATCAAGCAGCAGTCAGAGCAATCACTGGTACGGGGGCTCGCTTTTTTTTCATCATTTGTTTTTTTCCCGGTAGCAGCCATTGTTTTTATTCTCCCCGGTTTTATTGAACTCTCTTTTGAAGATACGGTAAAGTTGATTGGGATTACGCTCTTCTCTTTAGGGCCATTGTCCAGCATTGTTATGGCGTTGCCTGTTTTAAGTAAAGCAGAGATGATGCTGATCAATGTCAAAAAATTCCAGGAAACTCTTGAGCAGATGGGGGAAACCTTAAGCTCAGATCCAGTCGTTCCATTGGATTTTCAACGGCTTGAGTTGCGCAATTGCAAGTTCCATTATAAGTCAGAAGATGGCCTTCCTCAGTTCTCTCTCGACATAGATCAGTTTCATCTGGATAAAAACGAAATCGTTTTTCTCACCGGTGGTAATGGCAGCGGCAAAACTTCTTTAATGAAGGTTCTGGCCGGATTATATCCGCCTGATTCTGGTGAAATCACAATCGATAATCGCTCTATCGATGATGTCGGCTTGGCCAATTATCGGAGTTCCTTTTCCATGGTTCTGATGAATTTCCATCTATTCGAGAAGCTTTATGGGGTTGTTCCTGTTGATACGGCTTACTGCCAGGAACTTCTTAAAGATATGCTGTTGGATGATAAAATATCACTTGTTGATGGCTGTCGTTTTTCATCTACAGAGGTTTCAAGTGGGCAACGCAAGCGGTTGGCCGTTGTTGCTGCATGTTTGGAAAAGAAGGATATCCTGCTATTTGATGAAGTTGCAGCAGATTTTGACCCAATTTTCCGTAAATTTTTCTATGAAGAATTTATCCCAAAATTACGACAATCTGGGAAAACAATCCTTGCCATTTCACATGATGATCGTTATTACCACATTGCTGATCGTGTTGTTACTATGCGTTATGGGGAAATTGATTCAACAATAATGAGTTAATAAACAATGCGTTAACAGACTGTCGGGCTTGACGGGCTGTAGCGTCCATGTTGAGTCCGACAGTCTGCTAAGCCGTTTTATGCACATCTTCAATGAAGGTTTTAATATGATAGATTGTCTGAAAAAATACTGTAATTTCATATTGTGTGTCACCACTTTGGCTTTAACGTTGGTAATTGTTCTTATCTTTTTCCCAGTTAATTATACACAAGTTCAGGCTGATTACGATTACGGTTATCTCGCTGATCTCTATCGTGAAATAGAACAGATCAAGGTTCCAAACGAAAACAGAGGGTATCTTTCTGAGATCATAGAAAATAGGTTAAGCTGCTCTGCTGATTCAAAAAGTTATAGAGAACGGATGACCGATTGTAATCCAAAGTACAAAGCGGATCTGGTTCTTTTTGCACGAGAACATATTCGTTCAAACCCCCTCTTAGGGAGTTTTGTTGTTAACTCTGAACTCTGTCCGGTGATGTACAATATCTGTCGCGGAACTGGCGATAACTCAAAGGAAAAGTGCATAGAACTTGAGGGCCAGTGCATAGAATTTATGCTGGATAAATATTGGCGAGGAAACAACAATTCTGATTTTTTATCAGGATATGTTTCAAAATAATAGAATGATTCAGCACAGCGGGTGGCGTGCTGAATTGTTACAGAGTACGTTTTTATCAGATACTGAAGTTGTTATGAATCACCAAAAGCGGAGAGCTTTGCATGGATACTCATTCAGAAAAATACGCTATTAAGTATTATTTTATAGCGACGTTATTTACGGCGGCATTTATTGTCTTGTTCTTTTGGCCGCAGATTGTTGTTTCCGTCAAATCGGGAGAGGCGGGTGTCCTTTATTCTCGTTTGTTTGGTGGGACAGATGTCGATCGAGTTTATGATGAAGGAGCACATTTTATCGCTCCTTGGGATATCATGTATGTTTATGATACCCGTATTCAAGAGCGTACTAATAGCTTTGAAGTTCTGAGTAGCGATGGTCTGACCGTTCAAGTATTGGCGTCTATTCGTTATCAGGTGATCTCTCAACGGCTTCCAGAATTACACATAAATATTGGCCCAGATTATGAGCGGATTATCATCGGCCCAGCATTTGTTTCTTCAATTCGTGAGTCAATTGGTCGCTATCGTCCCGAAGAGCTTTACACTTCTGCCCGCCAAGAGATTCAGGATCAGGCTTTGATTGAGGCTGTAAATGAGGTGAGTCGGATGCCCGTCTTGATTAATAGCATTATTATAAAAAAAATCACCTTGCCAGACAAAATTAACCGGTCGATTGAAGCTAAACTTTCCGAGGAGCAAGAAACTCTGCGTTATGTTTATCTGCTACAGAAAACGTTTCAAGAAGATAAACGGGTTGCCCTTGAGGCGGAGGGAATCCGTCTGTATCAGTCAGCGATCAATGAGGGGTTGACCGAAAACTTTTTACGTTTTGAAGGGATTCAGGCCACTCGACAGCTTGCTTCAAGTCCAAATGCTAAACTGGTAGTTATCGGTGGTAAAGATGGGTTGCCTCTTATTCTTAATTCAGATTTTACTTCTGAGAAACCAGGTCAGAAGCCCGATACTGTGGCCGAGAACCCGACGCAGACAAGCCAGGTAAATCCTTCTGTGCTGTCCGTCCCTGAAGAGTCTATCTCTGATTCTGATTTTAATAAAATTGATCAGAACATGGCGGAGATGTGGAAGAAAGTTATGGCAGGTACGATGCCTGAATCGTATACGGCACCTGAGGGTCCATAAGGAGTTTCTATGATTCAGATGATTTTGATTGTGTTTATTGCGAGTTTCATTGTGGCGCTGCTTGGTCGTAACCGAAAGTTTGGCTTTTGGGGGTATTTTTTCTCCTCGTTGCTGTTGTCGCCGATCATAGGTCTATTACTGGTCATCGCAAGTGCTGAAAAAGTAAAAGAGCACAATGTTCTAACAAGGAACTGTAGTGATGATTAAGTTAGTCATTCTGCCTCACGCTGGGAGCGGGGCTCATGCATATAGAAATTTGCAGAACACTCTCGGTCCAACCATGAATTCTTATTGTCATGACCTTCCAGGACACGGTAAGCGTGCGAGCGAACCCCTTGTCGAGAGTATGCAGCCGTTGGTCAGTGATCTAATGCAACAGCTTGATTTTCTTGGCGATGAACCATGGGCCATCTTTGGTCATAGCTTGGGGGCCTGGCTGGGGCACGCTTTGGTTCTTGAACGCGAGGCTCTAGGTTTGTCCTTGCCAGTGGTTTTTTTTGCTTCGGGGGCTTCGGCTCCTAAAGAACACCTTCAACAGCAGATCTCTGCACTGCCGACGGAGCCGTTTTGGGAGAAAATTCGCGCTTACGGTTTGCTGCCTGCTGAAATTGTGAATGATCAGGGGTTTCGGGAGTACTTCGAAGTCCTTTTGCGCAACGATTTTTCTGTGGTTGAAAGCTATCGACCAGCTCTGTCTCCGCTCAATGTTCCATTGCATGTTCTTTATGGTCAGGAAGATATGTCGGACCACCAAGCTGAGTCTTGGTGTGAAGCGAGTTTGAAAGAGGTTCAGCGTCACCCTTTTGACGGTGGGCATTTTTTTCTCTTTGATCATCTTGACGGAGTCAGCCAGCTTATCCAAGCGGTACTTAGCTCAGTTACGGATAAACATTCACA
>MAXR01000126.1 GCA_001751155.1 Desulfuromonadales bacterium C00003068
GTCAAGGGAAAGTTAGGAGACTGTTTGGCGCTCAGTGCTGGCGGTGGTATAATTTGAAGCGACTATTGTTGAGGTAAATTAACGGTTGATTATGTGGGTTGGTGCTATGGAACGCGTTCAACGTTGTCACTTGACTTTCCGCCTTCCATAGCACCAACCCACACTTTACTTGTGTGGTGGTAGGCGGTGTAATTTTTATTGTAAGCTGATTTAATATTCAATGAGGTTGATATGGCGGTTGAGATAGAGCGAAAATTTTTATTAGTTGATGAGCAATGGCGCGAGCAGGTGCTATCTAAATCGAAATTCTGTCAAGGTTATTTGTCTCTCGCTCCGGAACGTACGGTTCGAGTTCGCGTCGCCGATGATCGCGGTTGGTTAACGATTAAGGGGAAGAACGTGGGTGCAAGCCGCGCCGAGTTTGAATATGAGATCCCTGTGGCTGAAGCGCAACAGATGTTGGATCAGCTTTGCGAGCAGCCCATTATCGATAAATGGCGGTATCGCGTCGAATTTAAAGGCCACTTGTGGGAGATCGATGAGTTTCTTGGTGATAATAAGGGGCTCATTGTTGCTGAAGTTGAATTGACGAGTGAGGATGAAGAGTTCTTTCGTCCCCATTGGTTAGGTCATGAGGTGACTCATGATCATCGCTATTTTAATTCGAATTTGATCGATCATCCTTTTAAAGAGTGGAATCAATAGCAATGGAACATGGCGGAATTGAACAAACGGTTGCCCTGTTTGCTGCGATTTTTGTGATAAGCAGCCTGTGCCAATGGTTTGCGTGGCGGGTGAAGTTACCAGCAATTATATTTTTACTGCTGACGGGGATTGTCGCTGGACCAGTGCTGCAGCTTGTTTCACCCGATGAGATTATGGGTGATCTGCTGTTTCCCTTTGTGTCGTTATCTGTTGCGGTGATCTTATTTGAGGGCAGTTTAACCCTTAAATATCGTGAAATTTGCGGTATGCAAAAGGTGCTGCGTAACATGCTCACCATTGGCTTGTGTGTGACATGGGCGATCACCACCCTTGCTACCCGCTGGGCGTTAGGCTTTGATTGGGAACTGTGTTTTCTGTTTGGTGCTGTCTCGGTGGTGACTGGGCCAACGGTGATCGCGCCGATGCTGCGTACTGTGCGTCCCAAAGCATCTATTGCTAATATCTTGCGCTGGGAGGGGATTGTCATCGATCCCATCGGTGCGTCGTTAGCGGTTTTGGTCTATGAATTTATTATTGCTGGAGGTGGTAACGATGCTATAGGTTCGACTATACAAACCTTTGGCTTGATTGTGCTGATCGGTTTTGCTATCGGAGCCTCAGGTGGTTATCTATTTGGTATTGCCCTGCGGCGCCATATTATTCCCGAATATTTGCACAACTTGAGTGCTTTGGCATTAGTGTTTGGAACCTTTGCACTGTCGAATCTGTTACAGGCCGAATCGGGTTTGGTCACGGTGACGGTGTTGGGGATGTGGTTGGCGAACATGCCCAGGGTGGACATGGAGGGGATTCTTGATTTCAAGGAGAGCCTCAGTGTGCTGTTGATCTCGTTACTGTTTATTATCCTCGCTTCACGCCTCGATCTTGTTGAGTTTACCCAACTCGGTTGGCCTGCGCTGCTGATATTTTTAGCGATTCAGTTTTTGGCTCGACCTCTTAATATTATGATCTCAGCGTGCGGCTCATCCCTTACATGGCCTGAGCGACATCTGCTAGCTTGGATTGCTCCACGCGGAATTGTTGCCGCTGCCGTTGCCGCGCTCTTTGCTCTGAAGCTTGAGCAAGCGGGTATTGCTGGGGCAAGTTCACTGGTGTCGCTGACGTTTTTAGTGATTATCGGCACAGTATTGCTGCAAAGTGCTACGGCACGGCCGATTGCTCTGTGGTTAGGGGTTGCTGAACCTGAGCCGCGTGGGATTCTTTTTGTCGGTGCCAACCGTGTGGCACGGGCGATTGCTAAATCGTTGCAAGAGCACGATTTTCGTGTGCTGCTCGCCGATGCCGGTTGGGAGAATATTTCTAAATCACGTATGGAGGACTTACCGACCTATTTTGGTAGCCCCATCTCCGACCATGCCGACCGCCATCTCGACCTAGGCGGTATCGGCCATATGTTTGCCCTGTCGCGGCGACAGGAGCATAATGTGAATGTCGTACTCCACTATCGTATCGATTTAGGTGCAAAGAAGGTGTTTGCCCTGCAAATTCAAGCTGAAGATCAGATTGCTGAAAAGTGGAAGGTGGCTGAAAAAAATCGAGGTCAGATACTCTTCGGCGGTCATATCACCTACGCTGCGTTAGAGGATATTCTTGACCTTGGTGGTCAGATCAAAACCACAAGCCTCAGCGATTCTTTTAATTATGAACAGTGGCAGCAACAGCAGCAACAACGCCAAAGTATTGCTCTGTTTGCCATCGATCGCAAAGGGGTTCTACATGTTTTTGGCCCTGAACAACAGTTTACCCCGCAAGCTGACTGGCAGTTGATCTCTTTAGTTCCTGCTGGCACTGATAAAGTTATAATTCCCCTTAGTTAGGATGAAAAAGTTTCATGATATTCCCGTTAAGTAAAACAACACCCCGTGTTTGGCGATTGATTGTGCAATGGTGCTTTTTCGTGTGGATCGTTGCTATCGGTATTCAGTTTGGTTTGTTTGTCCACCATTTTGAGATGGGGGGTGTGGGCGATTATTATTCACGGCCACCAGGGGTGGAAGGTTTCTTACCTATTGGTGCATTGGCCAGTTTGCGTCATTTGGTGTTAAGCGGTGAGTTCAATGTCGTTCACCCCGCGGCTTTGGTGTTGTTGATCACCTTTTTGCTGATGAGCATGTTAGCCAAAAAATCATTTTGCTCATGGCTGTGTCCTGTAGGCACCGTTTCCGAGTTACTGTGGAAAGCGGGGCATTGGCTGATGGGTAACAACCTTACAATTTGGCGTTGGCTCGATATTATTATGCGCAGTGCTAAATATCTGTTGCTGCTGTTTTTTTGTAAAATATTATTGCTCGATATGCCCAGTCAGGCTCTTGGTCGCTTTTTACAATCAGACTATTGGGCGATGAGTGATGTGAAGATGCTGCACTTTTTCACCGATATTTCGTTTGAAACCTTTGCCATTGTGGCGGTATTAGCGATTTTATCGGTATTTATTAAGAACTTTTGGTGTCGTTATCTGTGCCCGTATGGTGCGCTGCTCGGCTTGGTGAGCATGGTAAGTCCGATGAAGATTC
>MAXR01000127.1 GCA_001751155.1 Desulfuromonadales bacterium C00003068
TCTTAAAGTCATTGCTGAAGAGAGTGCCGATACTCGCCAGCGTACCCGCATTCAACAACAGCAACAAATTGCTGCGGCTAAAGCTGCAGGTGTCACCTTCTATCAACTGACTGACGAACAGAAGCAAACCCTTGTCGAGATGGCTGCGCCCGTGTATAAAAGATGGGAAGAAAAGATTGGCGCCGACTATCTGGCTGCCGTTCGGCTACAATTGGGTCAATAAAGCCTTAAATAAGGTGTTACGACCCACATCATGCAGAACAGCTAAGGTCGGAGGATTTCCTCCGGCCTTTTTTATTTTTACCACCTAAGCAGGACACCTTTCATGTTGAAAAAATTGTTTCAGCGCATCGACAAAACCTTCTCCTTTATTGAAGATTGGTCACTTGTCCTCGTCGTTTGCATCGCACTGGCCTCAGGTCTGGCCAACATTATTTTGCGCAAAACAACCAACATCAGCCTTTATTGGTCCGATGAAGTGGTCCGTAAAACCATCTTCTTTTGCACCTACATTGGCTGTAGCTCAGCGATACGTCAACGCTCGCTGATTCGCATCGATGCGCTGCCGCAAATTATCCCAGTCACGCGCAAGTTTTTCAATGTCATTAACCATCTATCAACCATGATCTTTGCCGGTTTGCTCACGTGGTTAGGCTGGGGGATGTTAATAGAGGTCTTTGCTGATGAATATGCCACCACCGCCACACTACAAATTCCTGAATGGTACTTTTACGCTGTGTTGCCGATTGTGGGCGTAATGATGTTTATCCGCACCTTGATGTTGTTGACAGAGGATCTTTTTCTCTGTGCACAACCTGAAAACGATTAATCAGTTTGGACAAAACTAATGGATAATGCACAACTACTCATCATGGCACTGCTTTTCGGCGCAATGGCGGCCACGGTTCCGGTATTTATTGCCCTGTTTTTTACTGGGCTAGCCGGACTCACCCTCATTGTCGGTATTGATCCGCGTATTAGCATCGAAATTCTCTACCGCAGCATGGACAAGTTTGCTCTGATTGTTGTGCTATTTTTTGTCCTGTGTGGCAACATCATGACCACGGGCAGCATCGTTCAAAAACTGATCAAAACAGCCAATGTGCTGGTAGGATTTTTACCCGGCGGCTTGGCCATGGCGGGAATTCTTGCCTGCGGATTCTTTGGTGCTATATCGGGGTCAACTGTAGCAACCGTTGTTGCCATTGGTGGATTTATGATCCCCGCATTGATTGAACATGGCTATGACGAAAAATTTAGTGTCGGTGTCATGACCACTGCACCGATCCTTGGCGTTATCATCCCACCCTCCATCGCTATGATTCTGTACGCCATGATCACAAACGATTCGCTCGAAGCATTATTTCTAACGGGATTTATCCCCGGCTTTATGATTATGTTTGCCATGTCTGTCTACGCATGGTTTTTTTGCCGTAAAAATGGTATGGAACGTCGTCCACGCCCGAAAGTAGGCGAAGCTCTGAGTGTCCTGCGTGAAAGTGTTTGGGCCTTACTGCTGCCAGTGATCATTTTTGGCGGTATTTACTCTGGTGTTTTTACCGCCAATGAAGCGGCAATCGTTGCCTGCGTTTACGCCTTTATCGTTGAGCTATGTATCCACCGCGATATGAAGATCGGTGATGTTAAAAAAGTGATCGTCTCCTCCGCAGCGACATCAGCGAGCTTACTCGTTATTGTTGCCGGCGCATCGGTGTTTGGCGAATATCTCACTTTTGAACAGATTCCCGAACATATCGCCAGTGCCGTGGTCAGCAACTTCCACTCACCATGGGCATTTCTCCTCGTCGTTAATATTCTGTTGCTGTGTGTTGGCATGTTTATGGATATCATCTCAGCAACCATTATTTTAACTCCAATCTTCATACCACTACTGGCTGAGTTCGATATCGACACCCTTCACTTTGGTCTTATCATGACCCTCAACCTCGGTATTGGTTACTGCACACCACCACTCGGGGTGAGCTTATTTATTTCAGGTGCTGTCGCTAATCGAAGTATGCTGTTTGTTGCCCGAGCCGTTATGCCATTCCTGTTGATCCAAATCGCTATTTTGCTATTACTTACTTTTTGGCCCGATCCTGTTTTATTGTTGCCACGTATCTTCTTTGGCTACGGTAACTAATGAACTACGGAGGTCCCATGTCGATTAAAGTTCTCGTTCCAATTTGCGACGGCTCTACCAGTGAAGCAACTTTGAACGCAATTATTGAACATAAAGATCAATTTCTTGATCCCATCACTTTACTCCATGTTGTCAATGTGAAAAAAATGGACTATCGGATGATTCCTGACTTTCAAATTGATATGATCCGCGAATATGCGACAAAAACAGGGGAAAAGTTTCTTAGTGCTCAGGCCGAACGCCTGCAAGCTGCGGGACTAAAAGTGGTTCCCCGCTTAGAGTTGGGTTTCCCCCGCGACGTTATCTGCGCTATTGCTGATAAAGAAGAGTTCTCTTTAGTCGTTATTGGCCGTCACGGCAGTGGTGAAATTCGCGATGTTCTTTTTGGCTCAGTTTCAAACTACGTCTTACATGGCGTTAAGTGCCCCGTTCTGCTATTCTAAAGACTCAAACTATTAACCCATATAACACCTAGGAGATTCAGATGGATTCAATCTGGCCCCTGTTAATCATTGCCGCAATCTGGTTTATTTTAAACCGTTGGGTTTTACCAAAAATCGGCTTAGGCTGAGGTCCTCAACAATGTGATCTTCCAGTTCGGAAGAAAAATGAAACTGACGACCAAGAAACAGACGATAGCTCAACCAACAAAGAATCATAATCAGCATAAAAAAAGCCCCGCATTAAGCGGGGCTTTTTGGTTCAAAATACCTCTAAAAAAAACTAACCAGTGTACTCAACCTGGAAACCAGCTTGTGCGAGGCTATCCAAGCTATCAACACCTGAGTACTCACCAACATCTGCCAGAGTAACACTGGTGTCAATGCCACCTGAACCTGCAATGGTCAAGACAAGATCGCTCCCTTGAGCCACCACACCGACATTGACATCATCCAGACTAAGTGAACCATCGCTATCGAGATCCAAAACATCGGTCAAACGAATCACATCGGTATCGATATTAAATCCATCAATCACCAGATCGCCTTCGCCACCATTGGCACTAAATTCATAAATCCCTGAATCATCAAGCATGAGCATCTGACTGCTATCGGCGGCTGAAAGTATGTTTTCAGGTTCAAGAAGAATATCAATTGTGCCGTCTGCAATATCTCCATCGGCATCAACAATTTCAACGGGAACAGAGAACTCAACGGGTTCTCCTAGCTCAATGACGGTGGTACCAAAATCACCAACCTTGAAAGTCTCTCCACCAACATGCCAATATTCAGCACTATTATAGCCATCTGCGGTAAATGATGAGATCATCGCATCAGAGACAACACCATCGATTTGAACCTCTGTTCCATCAAAAGTAACATCAAAACCATGTCCATTCAGGGTGAGTGTCTCGGTGGTCGTTCCCACAGTGGCAAAAGAAACAAAGCCTTCTTCTCCTCCATAGCTGATACCGATCGCAGTAATATCATCCTGTACGCCATCGCCAACATCATTACCATCAGCATCATCAAAGGCCTTAACGACAACCGAACTACCCGTGGTATGTGTGAATAGTATTGAAGAACCATTGACCTGATAATGGTTATCAAAAGTGTGATCTTGATTACTCAGATCAGTGTAAGGAGCCCCTTTGGGGTCGCCCGCCAAATCAATGACGAAATCGGCACGCATCGCTTCACCCGGACCAACTGAGTTACCACCTCCAACACCACCCTCGTTGGCGTTGGTATTAACGGTACCTGCACCAATTGGTGTCAATAACAGATCAAAACTGTCATCATTTTCGACTGTGTTAAAACCTGCCCAGGCACCATTGCCACCAACAAAATCATAACCACCAGCGTTAAAATCAATGACCGAGGCACCACCATCAACAGTACTAATCATGGTGACCGTATATTGATCAACACCAGCAGGATCAGGGTTAAGCGCGATTGTGAAAACGGCACCAGCGACCGTGTACCCAGTCAAGATCTGTCCATCATCGGAAACATCGTAGGATATTTCTAATCCCCCTGAGGTTAGCCCTGTATCAGCAAGACTTTCCAGCGAAATCGGGAATTGTACGTTGCCAGGCTGATCTGCACCAATATTATCTTCAATTTGACCGTCGACATCCAAATCACCAATAAAGGTTTCTAGAGACAGATTAGATAAAACAGCATCTTCTGGCATAATATCAATCGGACTATCATCAACGACGGTAACGTTGATCATACCCGTTGCCTCGGTCGAATCGGTATCGGTGACCACGACTTCTATGTCTTCGATGGTGAAGGTATTGTTGTTCAAACCTGTTGTGTGTTTGAACTCGTCGGACATGGTCACGCTCACGGTTGCATCACCGCTGTTCAGATCAATTCCAGTCAGGGTCAGCACGATGGTCGCACCCGGTTCGCCGGTTACGGTGCCACTTAAGGTGTCGGTATTGCCGCCTGCCCACATGATCGCCGCATCAGCGTAGTCGCCGCTGATTGTACCCACAGCACCACTGAAGACCATTGAGGTTAGAGCATCGGCACCGGGAGTGAAGTCAATCGTATCGCTGTCGGTAACGGGGGTAGGAAGATCGGCCTCGGCTACTGTCAAGTTGACATCAGCCGCATCGCCGGGATCGCTGCCGTCGAGGATGGTGATGGTATGGCTATCGGATTTGGCATCACCATCGGCATCGGTTATCGTTACGGTAAATTCGACATCTCGCGGCTGTTCCACTGGCACTGGATCAAAACTCCACGTAGCATCGCTATTCACCATCAACGTCCCGTAGCCGGTGATGATGGGTGTATCGAGATCGTACGTTGTCGCACCGCCGTCCACAGTTACCTTGATCGTGGC
>MAXR01000128.1 GCA_001751155.1 Desulfuromonadales bacterium C00003068
ACCAGTGACAAGCTCCAACAGGCCAAGTTTATCCCTCTCGTGGTCGGATTCTTTTTTATGGCGGGATTATGGCTATTTTTCCCAGCTCAAGCGTTACAACACCGTCTTGAGCAGGAGTTAAGTCAACAGCTGCAGCGACCTGTAAGCGTGGGAAAACTCGCTTTGGAACTACCTACAACACTGGCGATCAACAGCTTTGAAACCGCGGTTCTACCGCGATTAACCGTGCAACTTAACCAACTCAAAGCTCGGCCTATGTGGTTGAAACTCTTACAAGGTCGCTTTTCTGTTGCCTTGCAAGGGGAAACACTCGGCGGAACCATCAACGCCGAACTCGACTCAACGCGCCACCTTCAACTTGTTGCCGCAGATCTGCACTGGGATCAACCGCTGCCGCAATTACCAAAGATTCGGCTCACTACCACCATTGAACAACTCAATGCGAGTGGATTTATTGACCCGATCAACCAACTGGAGCAACTACAACTACANNCAACTACAACTACAGCTCTCGGTACTAAAAGCCACAGGCCTCAAACAATTTAGCGCCCCCGTTGACCAACTCAACCTCGGCCGCGCTGAACTGCGACTGAGCCAAAACGAACGGCAGATCACCATCGACCAATTTTCTTGTACTGGCGGCGATCTGAACCTAGACGGACACGGCTCAGTCGTTCTGCAACGCAACCCAATCCGCAGTCGCATCAACTTAACGTTGAGCCTTATACCAAACAAAGGACTCGACCCGGCACTGTCATCGTTATTACCATTGTTGGGTAAAAAGCAGAGTAATGGCGGCTATCTCCTCCGCATCGGTGGCACAGTAGAGAAGCCTCGATTATTGTAAAATATCCAAGGTCTCGCTAAAACAAACATTTACAGCCAACTTTTACTAAAAAAATCTATTAATTCACCAACATTCAAAGACATTACTTGATTCCAATCACCCTAAGTAGGTATGCTATTATTTATAACTCAGTAATCTCACATACTCATACATAGGAAAACAATATGGACCGTCACCTAGATGAAGAAGAGATTGAGATTGAGATTGAGATCGACGAGGAGAGTTTAGTCCTCGCCCGTGAACAATTACCCCACCACCTACCTATCATCCCTCTGCGACCACGACCCGCATTTCCCGCAATCTTAATTCCACTCAACATCAGTGGCGTTGAAAAAGTAGCGATCATGCGCAAGGTTGCCGATAGTGAAACCAAAACTATTGGTTTAGTGTTGGTACAAAATATCGACGGCAAAGATGAGCCAGAGAACCTGCATCATATTGGTGTCGCTGGAAAAATCGTTAAGGTTCTCAATGCTGAAGAAGATAGCATTCAGGTGTTGGTCAACTGCCTTGAGCGTTTCTCAATTGAAACTCTTCACAAAACCAAACAGGGGCTTTATGCCGATGTGGAATATCACTTTGAAAAAAGCCTGTCGAACCATCAAGAACTTAAAGCCTATTCAATGGCGATCATTTCGACGTTAAAAGAGTTAGTGCAGATCAACCCGCTGTATTCGGAAGAGATCAAAATGTTTCTTGGTCGCTCCAGCATGGACGACCCCAGCCGTTTGGCTGATTTTGCCGCCAACCTCACCTCAGCTGATGGTCAAGAACTGCAACGTGTTCTCGCCACCCTTAATGTACGTCAGCGGATTGAGAAGGTATTGGTATTGCTCAAAAAAGAACTTGAGGTGTCGCGCCTGCAAAGCAAAATTTCGAAGCAGATCGAAAGAAACATCTCTGAGCAACAGCGGCAGTTTTTCCTCAAAGAGCAATTGAAAACCATCAAAAAAGAGTTGGGACTCGAAAAAGAGGGTAAAACCAGCGAAATTGAAAAATTTCAACAACGACTCAAAGGGCTTATTTTCAATGAGGAAGCACAGAAAGCCGTGGATGAAGAGATTGAAAAACTTCAACTTATTGAGCCCTCTTCACCCGAGTACAACGTTAGCCGTAACTACCTCGACTGGTTAACAATATTGCCATGGGGTAAAAACACTCAAGATTCCTATGATATTGCCAAAGCACAACGTGCTCTTGATCGTGACCATTTTGGCCTAGATGACGTTAAAGAGCGTATTTTGGAATTTATTGCTGTCGGCAAAATGAAAGGTGATATTTCAGGTTCGATTCTGTGCTTAGTGGGTCCACCGGGTACCGGTAAAACGTCAATCGGTAAAAGCGTTGCCGCAGCTCTCAAGCGCAACTTCTTCCGTTTTTCCCTCGGTGGTATGCGCGATGAAGCCGAAATTAAAGGCCACCGCCGTACCTATATTGGTGCGATGCCGGGGAAATTTGTTCAAGCAATCAAGCAAGCAGGAAGTTCAAATCCAGTTCTCATGCTTGATGAGATTGATAAAATTGGTGCTTCATTTCAGGGCGACCCTGCCTCAGCGCTACTAGAGGTCCTTGATCCTGAGCAAAACAACAGCTTCCGCGATCATTACCTCGATGTGCCGTTTGATCTATCCAATGTGCTGTTTATCGCCACGGCCAATCAACTCGATACCATCCCCGCGCCACTGCTTGACCGCATGGAGATCATCCGACTCTCTGGCTATATTATGGCCGAAAAAGTTGAGATCGCGCGCCGCTATTTAATTCCGAAAGCACTAAAAAATCACGGTTTAACAAAACAGCAGGTTACGATTCGCAAAGATGCACTAGAAACCATCGTCGATAGTTACGCCCGTGAAGCTGGAGTGCGTGGACTGGAAAATCGCATCAAGAAAATTATGCGTAAAGCGGCGATGGAGTTTGCCTGCGGTCGTACAGAAAAGATCACAATTTTAAAGAAAAACATCACTGAATACCTCGGTAA
>MAXR01000129.1 GCA_001751155.1 Desulfuromonadales bacterium C00003068
GCTAGCGGTTGCTCAGGCTCGGCTGTTGGTGTAACAGTGTTCACCGTGGGTGCTGGAATTGGTTGTGTTTCCACCATTGTTACAGGCTGAGGCACGGGTGCTGGCGCAACTGCGACCACCGTTGGCGGCTGCTGTTTGACGACGATGGGTTGCGTGTCTATTGTTGTCACAGGCTGTGGTACGACCGGCACGGCAGTTGATTCTGCGTGTTCAGTATTCACATGGCTGCTGGCACTCAGTGGTTGCTGTTGAGGTTGAACTTTAGGCTGTTGCCACGGGCCAAACAACCAGATTAAAGCCACGCCGTTAAACAGTAGAACGAATAGCACCAACATCCCGATCCAGAGAGGACGTTTTGTTGGCGTTTTAACACTATTGTGATGCTGTGTCTCAAGGTTTGGCGCACTGGATTTTTGCCGATTCTTTTCCGATTTCTTCAGCGCTTCGAGGATAAAGGACATCTGTTTAGCCCTCCCTGTTGTTGGTTAGCATTGGGTGGGTTGTGTTTAACGTGTTGTTGAGGTGGATCAGGGTGATTGGGCCAACGATGCCATCGGCTTTAAGTCCATGTGACATCTGAAATTGATAGAGATCTTCAAGGAGAAGGCCGTCGAGTTTTAGAGCAGGATCTAAATTCGGCGTGCGCTGCGTTATTTCGGCAAACTGACGTTCAAGCCACAGTATCATTGGCCCGCTGTTGTCGGGGTGGATGGCACTGCTATAGTCAGTAGGAGGTTGCCATAATAGTGCAAATTCACCATCCCATTGGTTGATTAAGTCACTTGTGGCAACTGTTTGGCTGGTTGGGCCATAATTGAATGTTGCCGTGTCGCTGGCGAGTTGAGTGAGTGTGGCATAGAAAACTTGACCGTATGAGTTGGTCAGGGTTAGCACTGCTGGCCGATTGAGGCGGGTCAATGTGCCAAGGCTACCCCGTTTTATTAGGTAACGTAAGCCGTTTTGGAGCGCATAGTCACCCGCCAGTGTTTTTGGCTGATAATCATGGTATCCCCACAGTTTAAATAACTCATGCTGGGCGAGGGTTAAGCTATCGTTGATGGAGATCTCCTCTGGGTAAACTAACGCTGCCGGAACAGGTGGTGTTTGTTGTACTTTGTAATCAGGACTTGGTTGCAGTTTTTGTTGAGTTACTTTTGTTGGAATTTGAGCTGTTGTCGATTGGTAAAAATAACCTGCCACCCCTGCAATTGTTGTGATGCCGAGGAGAACAATGAGGTTGCGAAGCCAGTGTGGTGAGGTTGATTGCGATGATTTCTCGTTCTTGTCGCCAAAAACCTCTTTTGCTGTCATGGCAAGGAGCTTGGGCTTGACAATGTGCTGTTCTTGCACATAGGCCCCAAGTAGCGCACGGTCGCATATTAGATTAATCAAGCGGGGAACCCCACCGCTAAGTTGATACAGTTTCCGAATGGATGCTGCCGTAAACAGTGGCCGTTCGACACCGGCAATGGCCAGGCGGTGGCTAATGTAGCCAGCCATCTCCTCTGTGGATAATGGTTCGAGATGATAGCGGGCAGTGATTCGCTGAGCTAATTGGCGTAGCTCTGGTTGGCCAAGCAGCTCTTTAAGCTCGGGCTGGCCCAACATGATCACTTGCAGCAACTTTTGTTTGTTGGTTTCGAGGTTCGTCAGTAAGCGAATCTGTTCAAGGACATCAATTGATAAGTTTTGTGCCTCGTCAATAATCACCACCGTTTTGTGACCTTGAGCATGGGCATCAAGGAGGTAATGATTGATGGTGTCGATAAAGACTTTGATGCTGGTGTTATGGGGAGGATAGTCAATGCCTAGTTCATCACAGATGGTCGCCAGTAGTTCTGGCACTGTAAGTTTGGGATTGAGAACAAAGGCAATTTCAGTATCGTCTGGTATCTGTTCGAGTAGGCAACGACAAATTGTTGTTTTTCCTGTGCCTACTTCACCTGTTAGCAGAACAAAGCCACCCTCTGTTTGCAGGCCGTAGATGAGGTGCGCTAACGCTTCACGATGGCGCTCGCTCATGTAGAGGTAGTGTGGGTCGGGGGCGATTGAGAATGGCTTGCTGTTCAGGCCAAAGTAATCTTTATACATCGATATTCCATTGCGAAGGGCAGCATGCTGCTCAATATGAGAGATTTTATTCGAATGGCGAACAAATTGTTCACCCTTTACATAACAGAACGTTGATTCGATCTCAGCATAATCAAAGGGAAGGGTTATTTCTAGTAAATTCGGTACAGGTGGGTAGGTGATGAGCGGGATGTCGTATTAATTAGCGTTGGCAGCAGTCCGCGCCGCGATCACAGGAACAGTGACAAGAAACCATGATGCTTTCGGCCATGCCGCAGCCGATGGCCAATTTGACCCCTTTGGTTTGTACAACAAGGGGACCACAGTTGCTAGAGATCACTTCGAGAGCTTCACCGGGCATTAATCCCATAGAGTGAAGCTTGCTGCGTAGCTGAGAGCCGCCAGTAAATCCCTTTATATAAACGGTGTCACCGCTTTTGCATTGCGATAGTGGGCACATATTATTCTCAAATCATAGGGAGTTAGGTTCTTAAATTTAACATCAACATGCCTTCATACTAGCGTGGGCCTGTTGATGGGTCAAGTGGTAATGAGAATTATTATCATTTAACGGCGTGTCGCCGTTGGGGAATCAAGGCGGCAACAAGGTAAAGGATGCCAGAAATTAGGGCGGTGGTTGCCCCTGTTGGTAAATCATAGTTGTAGGAGATTAGCAGGCCACCACTGGTGATCATCATCCCTAAAACGGTGGCTAGAATCATCATCCCTAGCAGCGTTGCCGAGTGAAGTCGCGCAGTTGCTGCGGGTAGGGTCAACATGGCAATAACCAATATTAAACCGACAATTTGAATGAGAATGACAACCGTTACCGCAACCATGCATAGTAATAGGGTATTAAGCCATTCGACACGAATGCCACGTAGCCCAGCAAACTCGGGGTCGTAGCACAGGGCAAGTAGCTGCTTGAAGTAGATGAGAGTAAAGAGTAAGACACCACCGTCAAGTAGGCCAATAAGGAGCAGGTCGTTAGATGAGATCATCAACACATTGCCAAATAGGTAGCTCATCAGGTCGACATTGTAACCGGGTGTCTTGGCGATGAAGATGATGCCTATGGACATGCCGACTGCCCACAGGGCACTGATGATGGTGTCCTCCTGATGGTGGCCGTGTTTGCTAACTCGGCTGACGCGACTGATGATGATGGCTGAAATCAGGGCACTAATGAGGGCGCCGCTCATCGGTTGTTGGCCCAGAAAATAAGCGATTCCCATGCCACCCAAAACGGCGTGGGCAATGCCGCCGGCCATGTAGCCGATACGGCGCACAACAACAAATGAGCCGATCACGCCACAAGCGAGGCTGGCTAACAGGCCACCGAAGAGGGCGTGTTGTAAAAATGTATGTTCAAGCAGGGCGTTGAAAAAACTCACAGTTTATCCTCGGGTGATAAGCGGGTGTCGTGATGGATGACACTGACTGGATCTGAATACAGGTGGTTGATACTGTCGCTGTCTACTGGTGAGGTGGCATGGCAAACCAGCGTGCGATTTAAACAGGCCACTCGTGTGACGGAGCGGGAGACAAAACCAACATCATGCGAAATGAGGATCATGGTGATCCGTTCATGAAGGCGGTGGAGCAGTTCAAAAATGCTCTCGCCATGGTGCGGATCAATATTGGCTGTTGGTTCGTCGAGTAGCAAAATTTCGGGTTCACAAGCGAGAGCACGAGCAATCAACACCCGCTGCCGTTGGCCACCAGAGAGGGCNNATCAATACCCGTTGACGCTGGCCACCAGAGAGGGCTGTCATCGCCCGTTTCTGTAGCGATTCAACATCGGCTTCAATCATCGCTTGTTGAGCAATGGCATGGTCTTGCTTGCTGTAGCCGAGCAGCGAACGGGTTTTGCCGAGGCGACCTTGAAGCACGGTGTCAAGCACTGTGATTGGGAAGGCGCTATCAAATGTAGCAAACTGGGGTACGTAGCCAAGGCGTGTTCGAACCTGATTCGGATGCTTGCCAAACACCTTGATCTCCCCTGAGCTAGGCGTGAGTAAGCCTAAGATCAATTTCAATAGGGTGCTTTTGCCGCCGCCGTTTGGTCCGACAATACCGAGAAAGTCACGCTCATTTATACTTAAATTTACATGGTCTAAAATGAGTCGGTCATCGTAGCTAAAGCTAACATCTTTCAGTGTGATGAGGGCGGACATGAGGCCTCCAGTGCATGGCTTAGCTTCTGAGCTGTGGTGCGTAACATGAGTGGCAGATCTTCTGCTAAGGGATCGAGAGTGATCACCTGTGCACCAATTTGATTGGCAATGGTGGTTGCGGCTTTTTGGCTAAATTGTGTTTGAATGAAAATAGCGGTAATGCCATTTTGCTGTGCTTGTTGGGTGATCTGCGCCAGTTTAGCCCCCTTTGGCTCTTTTCCTGATAATTCAATTGCCATTTGCTGAAGTTGGTAGCGCCTAGCAAAGTATCCCCATGAGGGGTGAAAAACCATGAAAGAGCGTGATTGGTAAGGGAGGAGTAGGGCCTCAATTTCAAGGTGGAGTTGTGTTAACTCGTGACGCAGTTGTTCGAACCGTTGCTGATAATCTTGCTGATGCGCGGGGTCGAGTTCCTTCAAGGCCTGGAGCATGTTTTCAGCCATCTGAATATCAAGCAGTGGGTCAAGCCATATATGTGGATCAAGAGTCTGGTTTGTTGGTTCAGGTTGTGCGTGGTGTGTCTCGTTATGATGGTCGTGCTCTGGCATCTGGCGCAGCGCGATCTGCTGGCGTGGATCACAAACTTTCAGGTTGGGAAAATTGTTCTGTAATCGTGGCAGCCAAATGTGTTCGAATGGCACACCGACACAAAATAGGAGATCGGTCGAAGCAAATTGCGCCATCTCACGTGGTGATGGATCCCATGTTGTTGGGCTTTGTCCGGGTTTAATCATAACGCGGACAGTGGCATGCTCACCGGCCAGTTGTTGTGCCAAATATTTTTGTGGTGCAACACTTACGGCAATATTGAGCGTAGCGGGTTGAGCCTGTGCAGATGCACAGATTAGGCTCAGTAAAATAAACAGCATGGCGATGCGTATGGTCATGGAAATAGCTCCTGAATCAAACGGTGGACAATTTTATGTTGGCAAGTCTATATGCAAAATGTACTTTGGTCATGCTATTTTAGCGTGAACCAACGATTTGTTGTGGCTGGCAGCAGTGGTATTGTTGTCGCCGTATTTTTAGTAGGTTATTTAAACATTAGCCCCCAAAGGACAATTTTCTATGCGTATATGGATGGTTTTACTTGTTAGTTCAGTGTTGGCATTATCAGGTTGTAACGAAGAGAAGAAAAGTGCGGATGTTTCTCTCGATACCCTAAGCCAGAGAGTCAGTTATAGTGTTGGCTACGATGTGGCTAAGAACTTTAAAGACAATGAATTCAATTTAGATATGGCGATTGTTCTTGCAGGTCTTAATGATGCTCAAAACGGTACCGAACCTCGGCTGAGTCAAGAGCAAATTGCTGCGACAATGGCAGAGTTCCAACAGTATATGGTAGAACAGCACCAGAAGAAAACCGATGCTCAATCTCAGGTAAATGTTGCTGATGGTGATGCGTTTCTAGCGGCAAATACAATTAAAGAGGGTGTTGTAACTCTCGAAAGTGGTCTGCAATATAAGGTCATTACTGAAGGGGCTGGGCGTAAGCCGTTGGCTGAGGATGTGGTGCAGGTCCATTATCGTGGGACATTGATTGATGGCACCACGTTCGACAGCTCATATGATCGCGGACAGCCGGCAGAGTTTCCA
>MAXR01000130.1 GCA_001751155.1 Desulfuromonadales bacterium C00003068
AGTGGGCAAGGTCCTCTGCTATTTCACTCGTCGTAAGTTGAACCATGCCTCGGTAAGGTTCTTTAAGGCCTAAATCCTTTACGACATGAAGAAATCCGGCTTTACCGATGGCGTTGGCGACATCAAAACGGTTGTCAACGGGGGGGAGATTGCAGCACGGCACTTTAATTGTGCCACGTATTGTACCTGTCGCATCGGACTCAGCCTGAAGCTTCTGTAGTGGACCGTTGCCTTCAATACTTAAGGCAACACGTTGATCATCCTTGAGTAGGCTACCCATGAGAGCTGCTGCTGTGACGAGGCGGCCTAGAGCGACTGTCGCTGTGGGATCGGTTTTTTGCCGTTTGCAGATTTCAGCGACAAGCTGTGTTGTGCTGACTATCGTGGCGCGCAATGAGCCATCATCGCTCATGATACGCATTAATTGGTCTGATGTTGGGTTGTTTTTCATTGAAATAGATTCTTTCATTCGCTGTTTATTGCCATGTCGATAGGCGAGTTTTGGCTTTTTGCGCTTCAGCACTTTCAGGGTAGTTTGCAATGACTTTTTGTAGGATCACTTGGGCATTGTTGGTGTCGCCGAGAGCGTAAAATGCCAACCCTTGTTTCATCAGAGTTGCGGGAATTTTTTGATGTTCGGGGTATTTTTGAATGACATCTTGAAATTGGAGGATGGCGCTTTCGTATTGCGTGTCGCCGTAATAAGTTTCGCCAATCCAGTACATGGCATTAACGGTTAGGTCGTGTGCTGGGTATTGTTGGATAAATTGTTTAAACAGGCTGCGAGATTGACCAAAATCACTGCTTTGTTGCACCAGTTGTAACGCTTGTTGGTAGAGTTCATCCGCTGTTGCGGGTGCGTTTTGAGTCGTGACAATGGGTTGTTTAACCGCAACAGGCGGTTGTATTACGGCTGGTTGTGCCAAATTCGCAGCAGTGAGTGGCGTTGAACTTGTTGCTGCTCTATTTTCCAGAGTTGAAACCTGTAAACTCAAGTCGTTTTGAGCCAAAGTGAGTTCGTCGCGCAGTTGCTGCATAGTGTGTTGTTGATCTTCAAAACGACCAGCAAGGGTTTGTACGTCAACGCGCAAGCTATCCAGCTCGGCTTTGAGGTTGGCCTGCTGGTGACGGATGGTTGTTAGTTGGTTGTTGTCCAATGGTTGTGCGTTTTGCTGAACCGGCCGCTGTTCTATTGAGCGCAAGCGCTGATCCAAAGATTGGATATCTGATTTAAATTGAACTTGTTGTTGCGGCAGAAGACAGCCCGTTAGCAGTGTTGTGAGGCCGCTGATGAGTATGAGGTTTTTGATTCGGTACATTATTATACTCTCCTAAAAAAAAGAGGGCTGTGCATATTCATGCACAGCCCCGAGTATCAATTTTGAGTCATGATGGTTTAAAACTGAGGGGTAAATTCAGCGCGACGGTTTTTGGCCCATGCTTCTTCGCTACCAGCCCTGTCGAGGGGCTTCTCTTCACCGTAAGAGATGGTGTTGATGCGTTGAGAAGAAATTCCCATTGAAGTGAGATAGTCGCGTGCTGCAAATGCACGACGCTCGCCCAAGGCTAGGTTGTACTCATCGGAGCCACGCTCATCGCAATGACCAGAAATGGTAACCGTTGCGCTTGAATTGACCTGTAGGTAGCGGGTGTTCTCATCAAGAATTGTGCGAGCTTGCGAAGAGAGGGTGTGCTGGTCAAAAGCGAAATGAACATTTTGTAAAATAGGAGTGGCCACGACTGGAACTGCGATTGGGGCAACAACTGGTACTATAACAGCCTCATCCTTGTATGTTGGCACCACGGGTGTTGGTGCCGTTACAATAGTTTCACATGCGTCACCAGCGGTATCCGCAGTAAGGCTCGCACAACCTGTTGTGAGAAGAATGCTAAGAGCCAAAAGTGATAGTAATTTAAAAATTTTCATTGTTAAAGTTCTCCTTAAAGTGGATTTCAATTTACGTCTATAACATTATTCTACGTATTATTAGTTTCAAATCGTACTGGCAAGTATACAGATAACGAACCAAAAAACAAGGAATTATCAAGCTTTTATCCTTGCTTTTGTTGCTGCACATACTTATACATTTGCTAGCGTTTGACACAGACAATATGTTTCCATTACTATGCGCTGACTGAACTAAAAGTTGATGGCGTCGCAAAAAGTCCGCCACCTGCGTTGTAGCGTTTGTTCAAGACTTTGACATACAACATGTATGCCTTCACCCTTGAACAACCACTACGC
>MAXR01000131.1:0-2118 GCA_001751155.1 Desulfuromonadales bacterium C00003068
GATGAACACAGGGCAGGTTTCCGCGTCGAAAACTAATTAGACAACCCCCAAGGAGGCCAAATGATTTCTGGAAGTTTATCTCGGCCAAATAGTTTTCTTCCGGTCAGCTGGTTTTTGGTTCTACTGATTCTTGCCGCATGTGGTCGTCCGCCCGTTACCCCGCCTCTGATTCCTCCTGAAATAATAATTCCTGCCGACCCAATGCAGGCTGTGACCTGGGATGACGTACCAGGCTGGCAACAGGAAGACCCGCGGCCTGCCCTGGAAGCCTTTGTCGTCAGTTGTCCGTCACTTAAAAATGACGCACAGTGGCAAACTGTTTGTGCGGACATGTCGCAAATCGATACCGCAGACATGGGGGAAGTTCGACGTTTTTTTGAAAGCCGATTTATTCCTCATAGAGTGAACAACCCCGATGGTACAGACCGAGGGACAATTACCGGTTACTACGTCCCCGATTTGCAAGGTAGCCGCACTTCCAACGAAAACTACCGTTATCCTGTATTGGGCGTTCCTGACGATCTGCTGGTTGTCGATTTGGGCGCGCTCTATCCTGACCTGAAGGGTCGAAGACTGCGCGGACGGCTTGATGGGAGGCGAGTGGTACCTTATTGGAGCCGGACTGAAATCGACACGGGTCTGGCATCCACTGCAGGTAAGGAGTTGTTCTGGGTAGAAGACCCTGTAGAACTGTTCTTTCTTCACATCCAAGGTTCGGGGCGCATTTCCCTTGAAAATGGCGAGCGCGTGATGGTCAACTATGCCGATCAAAATGGTCATCCCTATCGTTCAATTGGCCGAATGCTTCTCGAATCAGGTGCTATGACTAGAGATCAGATGTCTGCACAGAACATCAAAGCTTGGTGCCAACGACATCCGGATAAGGTGCTGCAGCTTTTGGGCGAAAATCCCAGCTATGTCTTTTTCCGTTCAGCCCAACAGGATCTGGCAAGTCCACCTGGAGCTCTTGGTTATCCTCTAACACCCGAACGAAGTTTGGCCGTGGACCCGTCAATTATTCCGCTTGGTGCTCCTGTCTTTATCGCCACCACCTGGCCCAACAGTAGTCGACCGCTACAACAGTTGATGGTAGCGCAGGACACTGGAGGGGCTATTAAGGGCGCGGTGCGGGCTGATTTCTTCTGGGGCCTGGGTAGTGAAGCTGGTGCGAAAGCCGGACGAATGAAACAGGATGGGAGATTATGGGTTCTTCTACCAAGAATCGAACCCGCTGAATCGGACAGACATTTCAAATCAGGTGACTTACCATGATCCGGTTTAAAGGCCACCCATTATGGCTTGCTTTTAAGCGTCGCTCATGATATCGCTGATATCCGAAACACAGGTTCTCCATTCCGGGTTGCCGACATAAAGGCAATTATTTTTCCTCTTTTGATATTGATATTATTCTTATGCTGACCCCTGCGGAAAATAGTCAACTAAAAGAATTGCTGGCCTGTGCAGAGAAACAGGATCAGGTACTTAACCTGGCCGAACTACAGGGCTTTCTCTATGGGCTAGCAATAACACCGGAAGCCATTGAGCTGAGCGAGTGGCTGCCACAGGTTTTTGGCAAAGAGAACTTTACTTTTACAGACCCGGATCAAGGGGCGCATCATATTACCTCTTTGCTTGCCATCTACAATCGTGTTGAAGGTCAGCATAAGAAGGGCCTGCTTCACTTTCCCTATTGTTTTAAAGAACCGTCCGAAGAAACAGTAGCCAATGCCCTCGATTGGGGGTTTGGATTCAACCTGGCACTGGAAATGCGTCCCGAAATCTGGTTAGGCAATGGTCCCCTGGATAAGGAGAATGACGATGATTGTCTCTTTGCCAGCTTTTCTGTTTTGAATGGTATTGCCTGGGTTGATGAGGTTGATGAGGTTGATGAGGTTGATGAGGTTGATGGNNGAATGGCATTGCCTGGGTTGATGAGGTTGACGAACTCTGTGTCGATGAAGAATGTCCCAATCAGCCAAAGGATGAATGCGAGCTTCTAGCTACATTGCTTATTGCCCTACCTGAAGCTGTAGACGTAATTCAAGGATATGCAGCTCGCCTTGAAACCCGGCCATCCAGAATCGGCCGCAACGAACCTTGTCCATGCGGTAGCAACAT
>MAXR01000131.1:2134-2877 GCA_001751155.1 Desulfuromonadales bacterium C00003068
GCTGCAGCGATAGCCGGACCAGCTTACATTAAGTTTAATCACCCTTGCCCCTGCCTATAACTTAAATACTCATGACCAAATATCACGATATCTACAGAGCCGCTCTGGCCAAGTGGGGCGAAGAGGCCCAATTTGACCAAGCCGTCGAAGAATGTGCAGAATTGATAGCCGCTTTGAAACATTTCAAAAGGGACAAAGTTGGACAGCAGCAAATTGTCGACGAACTGGCCGATGTTGCATTAATGGTCGGTCAACTTTCCTTTATGCTAGGCGAGGATAGGGTAGAGAAGGCTATCGAATCTAAGCTGAGTAAACTTAAAGGATTGCTCGCCTCCGATAACTTGGCTGAATAACCATGACACGCTTTGTCTATTTTCCCACTCCGCAGTTTTCCGCCAAACTAGAGAAAATCCAGAAAACGGACCCACCCGGTTATCGTCGAATTCTTCAGGTTGTCGAGCGACTATTGCTCTACCCGAGTGATGCTGATGGTCAAATGCGTGGGGTACACCATGGGCGACTGAAAAAATACGTAGGTCGTCGAGACTATCGTCTCATCTATGAGTGGTGTAAAATCTGCCGGAAAAAGAGCCGTCGTATGACGGATCAGTGCAACCATTGCGACAACATCCCCGACCACAGTGTTATCTTTTTTGATATTTATCATAAAAATGAATTGGCCCACCTGAAGCATCTCTAACCAAGCCCGAGCAGACTACTCATAAATTTTCGTAGGCCTGCAT
>MAXR01000131.1:2902-3129 GCA_001751155.1 Desulfuromonadales bacterium C00003068
GCATATAAGAATCAGCGGATTCAGAAGATGGGAAATTCCTTGTTCCAAGGTTCTGAATCTCTCAAGGTTGAAACTCCAGATGCTTCCCGGTATGATTCCGGACAACTATTTCTATTCACATTTTTAAAGAAAGAGACAAGGATGCTGGATTTGTTACGCAAACGACGCAGCGTGCGGCGTTTTATGGAACGCCCGGTTGAGGCAGAGAAAGTCGAGCTACTGATCGA
>MAXR01000132.1 GCA_001751155.1 Desulfuromonadales bacterium C00003068
ATGCCGACCAAACCATGTTTTATATTTTCTACACGATATGATTGCCAAGTGTGATGAATTAACTATTCTTCAGCCTGTAGTCGTCATGATAACCTTACGGACATCGAGTTCAGGATTCACCACTACATGAAGATTGGAACAACGTCATGGTCAAAAATACAGGGGTAAAACGAATTGTACTCGCCTTGGGCTACTCCTTAGCGGGACTTCGGGCAGCATTTAAGAATGAAGCAGCGTTTCGACAAGAAATTCTGCTGGCAGTCATCCTACTGCCGTTGCTTTTTTTGTTCGACATCGAAACAACGCAACGCCTTATTATGGTTGCAACGTTAATATTAGTTCTCATTGTTGAACTGATTAATTCTGCTATTGAAGCGATCGTTGATCGTGTTGGCACAGAGCACCACGAACTATCGGGTCGCGCTAAAGATATTGGCTCTGCTGCAGTACTTGTCAGCTTATCTCTTATGACCTACGTCTGGGCTACCGTCCTATGGAGTCATTTCTAACTCCACCGTTTTCCTTTAATACGCTCCAGACACGCGCGCTCCATCTTAGATCCCCACACATACAATAGCAGATCGAAACTCGACAAAACTGTCGAAAAGATCTCAATTTTGTCGACTAGCCATCCTCAACGCCAGCACCACCACAGCACNNGATATCATCATTGTCGACCAGCCATCCTCAACGCCAGCACCACCACAACACACAACCAGCTGAAATCACAGCACTTTACCAAAGTACACTTTCTTGGCACAGCCATTGCTCTATAGGTAAGTACGAACACAGCGCTGATTAGATTTTAACTGTATGTACTTCACCTTACTTGTCACGAAAGGACAAACCATGAAAACAACACTCACAAAATTTGCTGTCGTAACTCTTGCAATTGCTCTCTTCACTCTACCTGCACATGTAGAGGCATCTCAATTTCGCGGGGCCGATGGTGGCACATGCTTAAACATGATTGATACCGATGGCGACGGTATTGGCGACACTCGCCCTGAGCCAGGAACAGGGGTTGGCGCAGCAGCGACAAATTTTGTTGATGCTGACGAAAACGGATTATGCGACACCTATGAGGCTGGCGGCCAACAACTGTTAGACGGTTCAGGTTCTCTAGATGCAACGACCACACGCATTCAAACTGGTGCTCGGCGCGGTCGGAATTAATCCAACTTAGTTTACGCCCACGTTAGCGTACTCATCCGCTAACGTGGGTTTCCTTTTGATACCTGCCACTATAAATTGGATGCCACCCTCTATGAAATTGCCCTTATTTATCGGACTTTTTGCCTCTCTATTTGCCTTCACTACCCCCTGTTTTTCTGACTCTACAAGTAGTCACTGGCCCGAAATTCTTCGCGCGACAACACTTACTGAGTTTAGCAAAGGAGTTGAGATAAGCACCCACTATAGCTGGATAGACGAGACCGAATATATCCCTGAAATTGATGATGATGCCTATCAATGGATAGAGCGCAGCGCTACCGTGCAGGTTACGAAAACGTTTCAATCAGGGAGGTTTGGCCTTGGCTACAGTGAGGGAACCATTAAGCAGGAAAACGAGCAATACAACGATACCGACTTTGCNNACAATTATCGGGTCATACCAAAATTCGTTTTGAAAGCTTTAGTAACGATGGTAACTCAGGTTTTTATCAACTCGATGACGATAAGGATTTATGGACGGGTTATGGTTCATTGCGCTATAGCGACATGCAATGGTGGCTTAATTTAAGTTATGCGCGCAATCGTGACCCTGAACCAACCTATGATGCGATCAATGATCGTGTTGATCTCGATATCACGGCACAAGAACTCATTGGTATAACCGTTGGCAAGATGTGGACTCCGCAATGGGAAACCGCAATTGGCCTGTATTATGAGGCTTATGGCTCAACGCGGCCAGACCAGCTTAACTATACTGCCGAAGTGACCCATAAACCGCACTGGCTTGGCAGGATTACAAACAGCCCTCGGTGTCGGTTATTATACCGAAGAACAAGACACCTTGATTAACTTATGTGTCCGCTACCAAAAGCAAGTCAGCACAGAGCTAACCCTTCAAATCGAATACCAGCTTGAACACTCTGAGGATGAACAATCAATATTGAATCAAGGTCAATTGGCCGTTCAGTATAAAATTACCTCACATTTGACCGCACGCGCCAGCATTGAATACAGTCAAGAAACAGGCGACGATGAGGACAAAAGCCTCTACACCATGGCTCAACTCTCGTACCGTATGTTCTAATAAAGATGGCCCATATTAAAATATTAAGTAATATGGGCCATTCATTTATCCGTCACAGTTATTTTAAAATCACCTTACGTCACCATTCGCTTAATCCCATACTTGGCCATTTTATAGCGTAACACGCGCTCACTAATGCCGAGGGCCTTCGCAGCTCGGGTTTGTACCCAACCATGCTGTTCTAGGGTTTCCAACATCATCTGCTGCTCTACAGCCTCCAAACGCGCATCGAGGGACTCACTATCGGGGCCAGTTACAGCAGGTTGTAGTACCGACATGGGAAGATCGCGACGACGTATCAACGTGCCGCGAACGAGCGTTGCAAGGCGTTGCACTAGGTNNAGCGTAACGAGGCGTTGCACGAGATGCTCTAACTCACGAACATTACCGGGGTAATCATATTTAACCAACGCATCTAAAGCATCGTGATCAAGTTGCATGGTATTGTTAGAATATTTAGCGAGAAAATGATCAATCAATAACGGCACATCACCGCGACGACGACGCAGTGGTGGCAGTGGTATTTCAAATACATTTAAGCGATAATAGAGATCTTCACGAAAGGTTCCTGCGGCGATCATGGCGGGTAGATCAGCATTGGTTGCCACAACAACGCGCACATCGATCGGATGTTCGCGATCTCCACCAACAGGGCAAATCCTCTTCTCCTGCAACGCACGCAGCAACTTCGACTGCAACAACAACGGCAATTCACTAATTTCATCGAGAAAAAGAGTGCCCCCTTCGGCGGCATCAAATCGCCCCGAACGGCGTGCTGTTGCGCCAGTAAAAGAGCCTTTTTCGTGACCAAACAGTTCAGATTCAAACAAATTCTCAGGAACAGCCGCGCAATTTACTTCTATAAAAGGCGCTTCATTTCGACAACTTAGTTGATGCACTAACTTAGCAATGAGTTCTTTCCCTGTACCTGTTTCACCATGAATAAGTGCAGTCCACGGGCTACCGGCCACTTGGCGAACCAATGACAACAGTTCGCGCATCACCTCACTCTCAGCAATAACGGTAAACGGCAGAGACTGCTCAACAAACACTTCGTGCAGCGCATCAATATCCTTATCGACGACGATCTGCTGTTCGATTGAATCAATTCTCTCAGCCAACAGGGTCAAATCAACAGGCTTTTCGATAAAGTCCAGGGCCCCTAGTTTCATCACCTTTACAGCCGTTTCAATGCTACCAAAAGCGGTAATTAAAATCACCCTAAGTTGAGGGTTCGACTGGCGTAAACGCGCTAAAACTTCGTCGCCGTGTAAACCAGGCATACACTGATCCATCAACACTAAATCGAGTGGATAGCGGGCACAGCACCTTAAGGCATCTTCTCCGTCAACGGCCGTTAACACCTGATACCCTTTTTTTTCGAGAAAGCCCTGCAACATTTCACGCTGAACAGCTTCATCATCAACGACTAAAATTGTCATACAACCTCTTTCAGAGGAAAACTAACCTGAACGCGAAAGCAATCGCTATCTGGCTGATCCAACATCACCTCACCACCATGGGCGACAGCAATTTTGCGTACCATTGTCAGACCAAGCCCTGTACCACGGGTCTTGGTGGTGTAATAGGGCTCTAAACATTCATCGATATGACTCAACACCTCATCGATACCATTTTCAACGATCACTACCATCTCGTCCCCTTGGCGCTGTAAAACCACATGAACAAAACCACCTGAAGGTTGTGCTTCAAGAGCATTTTTAACAAGGTTTTCCAGTAGCAAGCCCAACAATTCATCATCAATACGCCAATGGATCGACTCCATCGTACAGGCAACTGCAACCTGCTGTTTCTCTGCCTGAGGACGATACAATGCAATGATATGACGAATCTTTTGATCGACATCAATGGTCTGTAAATGTGGCTGGAGCGGTTGGGCGAAACGCTGCAAACCAACAACAATGCCATTGGTGCGTTGCACGGCATCACCCATGGCTCGTATCAATGCCTGATGATCATCATCTAAATCCTTAGCCTCAAGCTGAAGGCGCTGTAATCCCATACTGATTGCATTAAGTGGGTTACGAACCTCGTGGCTAATGGTCGCTGCAGCTCGCCCTAATGATGCATCTTCGCGCTGTTGCGCCAATTCCAACTGCAAGCCTAACAAGTATGAAGTGTGGCGGTTCTGGTAGCGTTGCAACACCCACGACAACATGACCGCAGCAATCGCCAACAAAGAACTAAACAGCAAAAATTGGTGCCACAACTCCGCTTCTCGCTCACTCAAAAGTTCTGATTCAATCTCCAAAACGACCGTTTTATCCCCCATAGGAAGATGACGTTCATGAATATTGATCGGTACTGAACCCAATGATGAAGCGGCTTCTAAGCGTAAATGAGCAATACCACTTAACTGACTTAATGCTTTGAGTAGTTGTGGTACTTCCATCTGCTGTTTAAGTTGTTCGATCGATTGGGACGGAAGACCAAGGACGATAGTTCGTTGCTGATCAGGATCAGGGCAGATCAAAACATAGAGGTGTTGCTGAGCTAAATGGACGAGCTGTTGCTGGTGGTATTCACGCCCTTGAGCCATGGTAAACCAATTATCGGGGGCCATAACCATCGGTTGGCCCTGCCGATAAATCAAAATTCCAGCCAAGCCATTTTCCTCGATATAGCCGGTTAACTCATCGGCCGTAAAAGGTTCGATTTCATCGAGGTAGCCAACAAAGCGAGCGGTATTAGCGAGAAATGACGTCACCACTTTCTCAATCACCTGTAACGACAACTGAGTACTGGTTAAATTTGTGGCAACCACTTCTGAAACGAGATTTGCATGCTCGCCAACGTGCGCCTCAAACGCTTGACGTGACTGATATATTTGCCAATAAAAATAACTTAGAACCAAAATAAACAACGAACCAAAAATTAATAAATTAATTCTCAATGGCCCATTACGATGCTTGGGTGATTCCATCAATGGCGGCCCCGCTGTGAACCACGATTCGAAGAACTGTTCCCTTGTGACTGCTTCATCCGTGAACGAACCCCCGTCCGATCTATCCCTTTGTCATCTCCTGAATTAAAACGGATCACTGTTGCAGTATAGCGTGCCCCTTGGTTTATATCCGCATCACGGCGAGTCGCTTCAACGGTTATACGACTATTTAATTGAATATCTCTGGGAAGATCAGCAAGGGTCAATAATATCTTCTCAGAATCCTGAGTTAGAGGATCAACCGTTTCAATACCAAGACTCACTCCTGATGAGGTTCGATCTATCTTGATCACACGACCGCAGAGAGTTTCGGCGTGAGAAACCCCTGTCATCATGATGATCATAAGACTTAAAAAGACCAGATTAAACCGCATTCGCTCACCAACTCGCTATAGCTATCAAGGTTTATAGGAGAGTCATTCCATCGTTTATCACAGCGGAGATAAACAACGTATGGCTCCGAAAACTGCCACGTTAACTTTGAATTTAAAATAATTTCGCGCTCAGAAAACGCATCATAATCACGCCACACGTGACTACCTGCTAACTCGATACTGACATCGTTTAAAAGATAATAAAGCCAACTATTTTTGACACCGATAGCATCGTAGGCTTCAGAATCGAGACTTGAATCATTATGACTCACAATCAACGCCAACTGCGAACTCAAGTCGGCATTAAAGAGATATTTACCATTCACAACAACACGCCACAGGTGATCGGTGCGCTGTTCCATATCTGCACCACCAGTACCAGCATCACCGCCACTGGATCCTTTATTTTTTTTCCCGCTGCCCGAGCCATTCAAAAACAATTGCTGGCGATCGACCACCTTATCGCGATAATCACTGAACTGATAATCGGCCTTAACCGAAGCACTTATTTGATCATCAAAAAACCAACGCCATTGACTGCCAACACTGACGATATTGTTATCGTCCTCTGGGATCAAATCATCACGAAAAGCACTGACTTCGATAAAATTATAGCTATGCAGTTGCCCATCCAATAACCGATTCCAACTCGATACCCCAGCCGTTGCTTGCCATTGATTGGTAAAACGAAAATAATCGCGATAACGCCCCGCGACGTACACCCCGAAAGAACGGTTATCGTTTTCACTTAGCGTTTGATCTACATCAATTCGGTATTGCGAATAGCCTGAACTTTGTTCATCGGAACTGGCTAAAACGTTATCACTGTAGCCTGCTGAAACATCAACTGAGGCCGTCAATGCGTAGAGGGGTTCTGATAATCCAACGCCAATCACAATCAGTACTAAAACGAAACGTAATAATAACTGTAGCAAAATTTGTTCCAATCTAGAAAGACGGGGAAATAGACACTATCAATCGTAAAAGTGCGACAAATTAAACATTTTGTCGACAATTTTGTCGAATTCAGCGCCAGAAATGCACAATGGAGACAGTGTAGCATAAAAAAAGTCCTGCTCTATGAATCACACCGAGCAGGACTTTAACCATCTAATTTTCTGTGGCGCTTTATTACAAACGGATATCAATATACGCCTCACCTTTAAGGTCGTTGCGCCATTGCTCAAGTTTTACCTCCATCTTCTTCTTACGCAGCAACGCACCTATTTCGGCCTCAACGTTGGCAAGATCAGCTACGCCACCGCTATTGCGCTCTTCCACTTTGAGCAGATGAAGCATGCCACCAAGAGTTAAGACATCGGAGATACCACCGACCTCGAGGGCAGTAATCGCCTCTTCGAATGCGGGAGACAGTTCACCGGGCTTAAATGCACCCATGTCACCGCCTTCAACCTGTGTACGACCGGAAAGATCCAATAACACCTGGTCTACGCTTGCCCCTTCAACTAACTTACGCCGCGCAAGATCAGCATCAAGTTGCGCTTGCTGACTGTCAGCCGTCACAGGAAAAGAGAGCCGGCTCAAGCGGGTATGGGCGGATTGGCGATAATCTTCAAGGTGCTGTTGATAATAATTTCGCACCTCTTGACGGGTAATATCAACCTTGCTTTGCACCTCACGACCCGTCAATTTGTAGCGTAATATTTGGTTGGTTAATTGGTTGCGATAACGGCTCATCGTTAACCCTTGAGCGATCAGCGCCTGCTCAAGTTGTTCACGACTGATATTGTTTTGAGTTTCAACATCGGTGATCGCCTTTTCGATATTTTCGTCGCTAACAACAATACCGATCTCTTCGGCACGTTGTTGCATCAACAGTTCACTGATCATCATATCGAGCATCTGGTGCTGTTGCCCAGCACCACTGGCTCCCGAAGCTTGCGCGCCCAGTCGCGCATCCAACTGTCTGGTGGTAATAATTTCTTCATTGACGACAGCGGCAATCTTACTCAATGTTTCAGCACCGGCAGTCGCTGCCATTAAACCGAGAACAAGACCAGCGAAAACAATTTTTTTCAACATATAATTATCATTCCTAATGGGGTTTACTCGACACAAGTTAAGATGCGATTACTCAGAGCCGCTTACGTTATCACGGTCAATAAAATTGCTGCAATTGCTTTTTAGCGTCACGCAGCAACTGATAATCATCGCTACGCTCTAAAACAATACTCAATTTGAAGTCAGGTGACAAACTATACTGCTCTGGGGCGGTTTGAATCAGATGTAAAATCTTTTCAGGAGCCACGGTGGTTGTCGCATGGAAACCGAAGGTTAAGCGGCGGCCATCATACTCAGCAAAGTCGATACGTAGACGCTTCAGATGAACGCGTAGCTTCATCAGCTCTAACAACAATTTCCCCGGTTCGGGTAACGCGCCGTAACGATCTTGAAGTTCATCGATGGCATCATAGATCTGCTCATCCTGTTCCGCAGCAGCCAATTTTTTATAAAACACTAAGCGTTGATTGGGATCAACGACATAATTGTCGGGTAAGTACGCTGCCATGCGCAAACGAATTTCAGGATCGATCCGCCCCTCTTTCTCTTGCCCTTTAAGCTCTTGGATGGTCTCTTCGAGCAGTTCAGTGTACATCTCAAAACCGATGGCAACAATCTGCCCAGCTTGACGACCACCAAGAAGGTCTCCCGCGCCACGTAATTCTAAATCGTGATTGGCCACCCGAAAACCAGCACCCAGCTCCGTCAAGTCTTGCAAAACTTGTAAACGTGAGCGGGCATCCTTTGTCAAAGTGCTTTCACCCGGTATAAGGAGATAGGCGTAACCGCGATTTTTGCTGCGCCCGACGCGGCCGCGTAGCTGATAGAGCTGCGACAAGCCAAAACAATCGGCTCGATTGATAATTATGGTGTTCGCTCGTGAGATATCGAGACCATTTTCGATAATAGTGCTGGCAACAAGGACGTTGGTCTCACCATCAATAAAACTGAGCATCACCCTCTCAAGTTCTTTTTCACCCATCTGGCCGTGGCCGACAGCAATTTTCGCTTCGGGGACCAATGTGCGTAAAAATTCTGCCATGGCTACGATCGACTTAACCCGATTGTGAACAAAATAGACCTGGCCGCCTCGTTGCAACTCACGCATGATGGCGCTGCGAATCAAATCATCATCAAAGCGAGTGACGTAGGTTCGAATCGCTAAGCGATCCACCGGCGGGGTGTCGATAATTGACATGTCACGCATGCCAATCATCCCCATATTGAGAGTGCGAGGGATCGGTGTTGCACTCAGGGTTAGCATCGCCACCTGAGCGCGCATTTTTTTTAAGCGTTCTTTGTGGGAAACTCCGAAACGCTGCTCTTCATCAATGATGACTAAGCCGAGATCTTTAAAATGGATATCGCGTTGAAGCAAGCGGTGGGTGCCAATGACAACATCGACAGAACCATCGGCCAAGCCAGCGATCACTTTNNTGCGAAAACGGGAGACCATCTCGATATTAACGGGGTAATCTTTAAAGCGCTCAAGGAAGGTGGCAAAATGCTGCCTGGCTAGAATTGTCGTCGGTACAACCACAGCGACCTGTTTGCTATCGAGTGCGGCTTTAAACGCTGCGCGAATGGCGACCTCTGTTTTGCCGTAACCAACATCGCCACAGATCAAACGATCCATCGGTCGACCCGACTGCATATCTTCAAGAACATCTTGAATCGCGGCCATTTGATCGGCGGTTTCCTCATAGGGAAATGCCGCTTCAAACTCGCGAAACACTTCATCGGACGCTGAGAAGGGTTGCGCTTCCTCCATTTGGCGGCGAGCATAGATGGTGAGAAGTTCACGGGCCATCTCCTCGACCACAGCGCGGGCCTTGTGACATGTTTTTTCCCACGCCGTTCCACCCATCTTATCGAGGCGAACACTTTGTCCCTCGCCTGCAGCATACTTTTGCACCTTCTCAATTCGTTCGATAGGAAGATACAGTCGGTCGCCACCGGCATATTCAAGTTGTAAAAAATCACCATTTAAGTGGCCACTGCTCATCTGTTGCAAGCCATGATAGCGGGCAATACCGTGATCAGCGTGAACAACGTAATCGTTTTCTTTTAGCTCAGCCAGCGATGACAGTGACACTTTAGAGCGCAGCTCGGAACGACGATGACGAACACGCTGGCCAAAAATC
>MAXR01000133.1 GCA_001751155.1 Desulfuromonadales bacterium C00003068
GAGACGTACAATGGCCAGATTTAGATTTGATCCTCATTAGCACCTGCTCTTTATTCACCAGATCTGAAATGCTTGCGTATCCAAACTAGTTTCCGACTCGGAAACCTACCAGGTGTTCATCAGGAGTTTCCGGATGAACACCAAACTAGCTTGACTATTTTGTATTACCATATATTCTTTAAGGTCTTGAATCCCCCTTAGTTGTTGAAAACTCTTATGTTTTTGAAAATCTAGGTAGGAAAATACTTGTTTTCAAAATCATCTACATGTTAACATTTGATCATCTTTGAAAATGTTGTGAGGATTTTTGCAGTCCGGCATATTGACACTGCGTCAATCAAGAACAAAGCACACAGACCCAATTCGGCTTTGGGTCTGTCAGCCAGCGGACTCGATCTCCACAACAAAAACATCCCAAACGGGAAACATGGAGAAAGAAATGGCAGAAGGTACCGTTAAATGGTTTAACGACGCAAAAGGTTTTGGTTTCATCGAGCAGGACAATGGCCCGGATGTTTTCGTCCACTTTTCGGCTATTTCCGGCGACGGTTTTAAATCCCTTGCCGAAGGTGACCGCGTCTCTTTTGACGTGACCGAAGGGCAAAAAGGTCCTCAATCGTCCAACGTCTGCAAAATCTAAGTCATCTCATCTGACAACACCCAAGCAAAAAGCCCGGCGGCTAACCGCTGGGCTTTTTTTATAGTGGCCTTCCCTTGCTTATATATTCTTCCCTGGTCAAAAATTGGCGACGAGCTCTGTTCTCAGGGCTGCTGGTTCTTCTTTTAGGACTAGGCTGTAGCCGTTCAACAGCCGTTCCTGACCCGCCCTCGCTACCGCTGCAAGCCCGCATTGGCCAAATGCTACTGGTTTGTTTCGAAGGTTCCAAGGTTTCGCCTCAGCATCCCCTGGTCGGAGATATTCGCCTGCGACACCTGGGCGGCGTTATGCTGCGCAGCCAATCCTCTAAGGGATCGGCGACTACCGGTAACATCGTTTCTCCAGATCAATTGCAGGTTCTAACCCGCTCAATACAAGCTGTCAGCCCAACTCCATTGCTTATCGCTGTAGACCAAGAAGGTGGAAAAGTGAGCCGCCTCAAAACTCGAGCAGGTTTTCCGGCTACATTCAGTTTTGCCGAACTCGGCCGCTTGAACGACCTTGCAACTACTCGCCAGCGATCTAATGACATCGCCAAAACCTTGCATCGCTTCGGCATTAATTTCAATTTCAGTCCTGTGGTCGACTTGAACAGCAATCCCAAAAACCCAGTTATCGGTTCTCTGGGGCGTTCGTTTTCTGCTGATCCAGACAGAGTAACCGAGCATGCTGCTCAAGTTGTTGCAGCTCACCGCTCCCAGGGCATAGCAACCTGCCTGAAACACTTCCCCGGACATGGCAGTTCGAGCACCGATAGCCATCGTGGTTTTGTCGATATCACCGAAACCTGGGAGAAGTCCGAATTGCTGCCGTTTGCAAATCTGGTCAAAGCTGATCTGGCCGATGCCATCATGACTGGCCATGTGTACAATGCCCATCTCGATACAAAAATGCCGGCAACCCTATCCCGCTCAGTCATAACCGGATTGCTACGAAAAAAACTAGAATACCACGGGGTGATTATTTCCGACGATCTGCTGATGGATGCAATCAGCCAGCACTATCCTTTTACGGAATCGGTGGAACGCGCTGTCAATGCAGGAGTGGATATTTTATTAATATGCTCCAGCGATGGAAAAATTGTAGGCGAGACCGTCTCGTTGATCTATGACCTGGTTCAAAAGGGTCGCATCAGCGAACAGCGAATTGATCAGGCCTATCGTCGCATCAGTCGCTTAAAGTCAAACCTGAGAAACAGGCCAACACTCGATTAATCTTTGTGCGGACACACAAATCAATAAAAGACCAGCTACTATCACAACGGCGGGTCTGGTGTCAGACAACCTGAATCCAAAGACAGCCTTAAACGATCGAACCTTCGGTCATAGATCCGTTTTACGTCCAAAGGCCTGAAATTCTCCAAGGCTGCTGAATTCCGCCCAAGCCAGATATTGATTGGGAGCATTGACGAAATTGTAGATATTTTCAACGATGTTGAAATGGTTTTCCTCCTCCTTGGCAATGCGCAGCAACACCTTTTTCAACTCGCCATCGGCTTCGCGTTTCGCCGCATCGGTGTATAGTCGCACGCCTTCGGCTTCTAGCTTTAGGGCATACCGGTAAGATTCAAGATTGCTTGTTACCGAAGGAAGACTCTGCTTTTCCATGAGAATTTTGGTGAAGATGTTCTTGGCCTTTTCCAACACCTTCGACTCTGTGGCAGTATCGGGCGCTTGCTTTTCTTTCAAATCCTGAAATATCTGCCTGTGGCGCTGCTCATCATCAGCCAGGTCTGTAAATATTTTATTGATGCCGGGGATATGACTTTCCGCTGCCAATTTTCGATAAAAGATTTCGGCATCCGTTTCCATCTGTATAGCAAAGTCGTAAACGTTCATCAGATACTCCTTCGATGCTAAAAGCCCAGTCAACTAACGGTCCGCCAAATCCGTTTTTGATAAGTCGATTAGATGAACTCTATCTTCCCTGCCCTTGAAATTGTACACAGTGAAAGCATAACGTATTTTTTGCTCCGCGTTCCCCTTTTGCTGACGTCTCCGTTCTGATACGACGCCACATAAGACTTACTGACCGAACAACCCCTTGATAACCCCCTCCAACAGCTTCTTTTCCTTTTCCTGAGGATCTTCCTGTTCGGCCGGCACCTCGTTGTCAAAAAACTTGTCCTCCAGAGTTTCCTGCAGTTTTTGTCTAGCTTTCTCTTTCAGAGCGTCTTTGATAAATGCGCTATCCAAAGTAAAACTCGGCCGGACAACTGACCCCTTGATCTGAAGAGGGACCTGGCCCCAGCCGTCGGCATCGACGAGCAACTGAGCGAAGCGACCGCTACTATCCAATTTTTCAGTTAAATCAGGCGACAGGCGAAGATCCAGGCTGAGGTTCAAGGTACCATCGAGGCCTACATCACCTTGCGGTGCCAGATGCAGATCCTGACTGATCAAAGTACTGGTCAGATCAAAACGGCCCTTAGTTATAGCAAACCGGCCGTTAGCCTGATCAAACCCCATAACACTCAATTCCGGGAGGCCGAGAAAGTTCGACAATCCTTTCACTAGATTGGTTCCGGTCAGACGCCCTTCTCGCAACTGCAACTCCCCCTGACCACTGAGCTGTTGCCGAATAACCTTCAGATCAGTCCCCTGCCCAGCCAGATCGAGATCAAGATTCAGCAGGCCAAACACCGATCCAGCGGCCTTTGGAACGAAGGCGCTAAGCAGAGGGTCAGCCTGAACTCCAAGGGTGGTAAGTTGCGCCCGATAGGTAAAACCTGGCTGCCCCAGGTCAATCAGGGACTGATTCTTGAATGAGCCACCGGCCACTTGTCCACCCAAATCCTCGACATGAAGCCTGTTGTTTTCCAAGCGATAACGCGCCTGAAGACCATCGATGGTTAGCCCTCGATAAAAGGCCTGCTTAATCGTAGCTGTGCCGGAAAGTGTAATCGGTAGATCCAAAGGCCCCTGTTGAGTAGAGGATGACGCCCCACCAGGTGAACTCATCGGTGTCTTAACGTCAGCTGAAGGCTCTTTAGAAAGAAATTGATCGATAATTAGGCGATCACTGCTAACATTTACAACGGCCACAAGCGGCAGTTTAGTAATGGAATAAGCTTCGCAGTCAAGTTGCACTCGGTTATCGCCCTCTACCAGAACCAGGTTTTCTGTCAGTAACGAATCGCCTTTGATGGTAACCAACCCGGTCAATGTAGGCCTAAGAGTTCCGACCAGCACCTGCACTCCGTCCAGACGCATTTCACCATCACGCAACAACTCCTTGGGACGCTCAGGAATCCCCGCCAGATGAACTCTAGCTGTAATCAGACCGGTTGGCTCTAAAGGAATGAGATCCTTGACCAGACCAGCGGGCATGGCCTCCACAGCCTGAGCGATGTCCAACTCATTTACTCGCAAATTCAAGTTCAGCGACTTTTTTGGACCCTGCTGGATCTCACCGGCGACATAAAGCGGTATCTCGTTTAAGGCCAAACGGCCATGGTCAATAACTAATCTCTGGCCGGCCCGATCATATTTAAGACCATAATCGATAGCTATTTGCGCCCCCTTCAGAGGCGCCTGACGCATAGCGTCCAACTGCAGGTCGACATTCTGCAATCTGACCTGACCTTCACTGGCCAGCATTTCCTGCCTACCGGACAACTGCAAGTCCAAGTCCATTTTAGCGCGAGCCAGGTGGCCAGGTAACTGGTCACGAAAATATGGGGCAAAAGGCATGATATCCAAACCGGACAGAGATATCTTGGCTTCAGCTGACATCTTGGCCAAATTGACAATCCCATCAATGGACAGAGGAGCGCCATTGAGAGTGGCCGATAACTGCCAAGGAAAGTCCTGGTTTAGGGAAAACTGTCTCACCTGCAGTGTAAAATCATCAAGTCTATAACTAAGAGGAGCAGCCGCCTGTTGATCGATAAACTGAATCGTTCCTTGCCGAATTGCCAGCTGGGAAATCAGCAACTGGATATCGTCTAAGGTGGTATTTTCTGAGGGTTTGAATACTTCTTCCTGCTCCGCAGCAGTTCCTTTCTGGTCCGTCTGGATCAGATCGCTGAAATTAAAGGTTCCATCGGCCAAAAGTTCCAGCCGAATCTGCGGTTTATCGATCGAAATTTCATCAATCTCCACCCGCATGCGAAACAGAGGCCAGAAGCGGTAACGCAGGGTCACATTCTCGGCTTTAAGAAAAGCAGCAGTCCCCTGCCGTTCCATGACTTCAATGTTTTTCAGAGCAATCCCGGAAAAGAGACTGATTTCAACCTGCTCGATCTCAACCTGACGGCTCAAAGCTTTCTCAACTCGTGGAAGCAGCAACCCCTTTACCCGTTCTGGGGTTACCAGAAACTTCGCCAGAACAACTAACGCAACCAGCCCCACGATCACGACTGTAGTAATTGCCGTAATAATTTTTCCAGAGGTAGTCATTGCCTACTCCATAAATACATGCCGATCAACGATTACTGCCTGACACTTTCTTCGGACACAGGTAATACCACAAAGCCAAATAGACTGTTAAACGACCAACGGGTCTTTCAGGCCCGCCAGATGTAAAACAGCTTGCCACTGCTCCCGAGTAACCGGTTGCACGGACAATCGATTTCCCTTTTTCAGCACACCCATAGCGGCCAGCACAGGATGCTGAGCTAAGTCGTGCCGTATGATGGGAGCCGGCAGCGAAGCCAGGTATTGAACATCGACCATATACCAGATCGGCTTAGCTTCTGTTGCACGAGGGTCGAAGTGGTCGGCACCGGGGTCAAGCCCAGTGAAATCTGGATACCCATCGCGAACCACCCGTGCCAAACCGACAATGGCCGGTTTCGATATATTGCTGTGATAAAACAGGACACCGTCACCGCATTTGATGTCATCCCGCAAC
>MAXR01000134.1 GCA_001751155.1 Desulfuromonadales bacterium C00003068
GTTCTTGCCGAGGAGATCATCGGTGTTAAAGATTGTATTGTGTCGCAATTGCAAACGGATTTGCCAACCTTGACTGGGGTGCGCTCACGCTATTTAAAAGGGGTGTCGCCGCAGCAAACGATTGTGTTAGATGTTGTTTCATTATTGGGTGATGAATCTCTCATTGTCCAATAAGAGAGAGTTGTAATTTTAAAAAGAGTTCTTAACCGTTGGAGGAATTAATGAATTTCCTGCGTTCAAGTCTAAAATGGCGCTTGATTGTACAGTTTTTGCTTGTTGCCTTAATCCCGGTCATGATCGTGGGGATGCTCAGTTTTAACGCGATTAAGAAGGAACTTGAGCGGACAGCCTTTGAGCATGTAGAAACGGTTAATACCGTTAATCGTGAGCAGGTGATGCAGTTTTTCTCTGAAACCATTACTGACCTTGAAATGTTAGCGATTTCGGACAATGTGCGCACGGCTACATCCGATTTGAAACGCTATCACGATAAGGTTAAAACGGCAGATAATGGTGCTTTTGATGTGAACTCGTCGGTCTATAAAAAAATACAGCAGCGCATTGATCCTTACTTTGGTGAATATTTAAATAACTATGAATACGACGATCTGTATTTAGTTTGCGCTAAGCATGGTCATGTCATGTACACCCCAGTTCGTGGTTCAGACCTTGGAGCCAACTTAAGCTTGGGGCCGTTAAGTACGTCTGGTTTAGCCACGGTGTGGCAACACGTGGTGCAGATGAACGACATGGTTATTGTCGATTTTGTTCAGTACGCTCCCACGGGCCGACCAGAAATGTTTGTCGGCGTTCCTGTGCTTGATAGCGATGGAGGTGTTGAGGCGGTATTGGTGCTGGCGGTGAGCATTGATAATATTAACGAAGTGATGGAGGAGTACGGGCAGTTTGGCAATACCGGTGAGAGCTACCTTGTTGGTACAGATCACCTGTTGCGTTCTGAGCTACGTTTCGACGAGGGACAGATTCTCCGTAAAGTGGTTGATTCTGAGTCGGTGAAGTTGGCTCTGGAAGATTCATCTGGCGGTCACTTTATTCAAGATGACAGTGGCAATGAGTTGCTGAGTGTGTATGCCGATCTTGGCCTGAATGAAATATATGGTCTTGATTTTGAGTGGGTTGTTATTAGCGAAATTCAGCTCGATGAAGCCTTTGCTACGGTCAATATGTTGCGCTCACGTATTTTGTGGACCTGTTTCCCTGTCGCGATTATTGCCTGTTTATTTGGTTGGTTTGCCGCCCACAGATTGGTTGTTCCTGTGCGCGAGATGCTGCACGACTTTGAAACCTTAGCAGATGGTGATTTGGAGCTTGATAATGACCGCGTAACGCGGCCCGATGAACTCGGCCGGATGCAGATTGCTTTTATGCGCATGGTAAAAGGGTTCCGTGTGCGTAGCGATCAACTGACCCGCATCGCCGAGGGTGATTTGAGTGATGACGTCGATATTGTTTCTGAGCGCGATGTCGTCGGTAAGGCGATGCAGCAGATGGTGGTCAGTTTACGCGCGATTACCGTTTCGGCACAGCAAATTTCTGAAGGCGATCTAAGTGTTGAGATTGCTGAACGTAGTGATCGCGATGAGTTGGGGTTAGCACTGCGCCACATGATCAATAATCTGCGTGACATTATCGGCGAGTTGGTGTCGGGCACCTCAACTCTTGCCGCTTCGGTGAGTCAGTTGTCATCGACGTCATCGCTGTTGGCTGCTGGTGCGGCTGAAACATCAAGCTCAATGGCCGAGGTGACCGCCACGGTTGATGAGGTTCGCCAGACATCGCAGATATCCAGTGACCGCGCCAAGCAGGTGGCTGTTTCCGCTGAAGATGCTAGTGGTTACGCTGAAAAAGGCAATGAGGCGACACAGAAGACCGTGGCTGGCATGGATCTCATCAAGGAGGAGATGGATTATATTGCTGAAAGTATTGTCACCCTCAGTGAGCAGAGCCAGAGTGTCGGTGATATTGTCGATTCGGTCAACGATCTGGCTGATCAATCTAATCTGCTTTCTGTGAATGCTTCGATTGAGGCGGCGAAAGCAGGAGAGCATGGCAAGGGGTTTACGGTTGTCGCCCAAGAGGTGAAATCGTTGTCGGCCCAATCAAAGCAGGCGACAGAACAGATCAAAACAATTCTGAGTGATATTCAGAAAGCAACAGGTTCGGCTGTTATGGCAACTGAACGCGGTGCTAAGGCGGTGCAGTCAGGTGTCGAACTGATGTCGCAATCAGACGAAACCATTCAACTGATGTCAGGAAGTATTGAAACGTCTGCTGATTTTGCCTTGCAAATTGCCAGTTCAAGCCAGCAGCAGTTGTCAGGAGTGGAGCAGGTCGCTCAGGCGATGTTGAGCATTAAGGATGCTGGCCAACAAAATATGGATAGTGCGCGCCAGCTCGAGGATGCAACGCTCCGGTTAGAGACTCTTGCCAACAATCTAAAACGGCTCTCTGAGCGTTTTACCCTGTAGTCAACTGGAGTAAGAATGGACGAGCAGGAACTGCTAAAAATGCTTCGCCAAGCATTTCGCGAAGAGGCTGTAGAGCGGCTGGCCAGTTTATCTAATTGCCTGTTGCAGTTGGAGCGTGTGGATCAGGCTGACGTTGCCGACTCTGAGGCTTTAGAGGTCGCTTTTCGCGAAGCTCATAGTCTCAAGGGGGCAGCACGGTCTGTTTCATTGTTAGATATTGAACTGCTCTGCCAGTCACTTGAGAGTGTTTTGTCGAAAATGAAACAGGCGGAACTCGCTCTGCAACTTCAACATTTTGATGTCTTGCATGACTGTGTTGCAGTGATGGAAGATTTTCTAACCAGTTTTGCCACCAACGATGATGCGACCTGCCGTGATGCGGTGCTGCCGTTGGTCGAGTTGTTGGATCAAATACAGCAAGGACAGCCTGTCTCTGTTGTCGGTGAAAAGGTGGTTGCTGCGCCCGCGATTGTCGAGGCCACGGTTGAAGCGTGTGTTGTCACGCCTCACGTTGATGGAGATGGCCTGATTATCGATCTAGGCCCCGTCGTCGATCTTGCTCCCACCGTTGGGCCGGTTGCTGAGGTGACTAGCTCTGGCGGTGATGATCTGGCTGCAAATACAAAAGAAAGCGATGCGACGTTACGTGTTGCCTCTATTCGTCTCGATGAAGTGATGCGCAAGGCCGAGGGGATGATCGCGTTAAAGTTGGCAGCGGCTCAGCGCCATGTCGAGGTGGAGAAACTCGCAACAATTATCCCGGTGTGGAAAAAAGAGCGCTTGAAGGCTGCGCAACAGTGGCGCAGTCGTTTAAAGCATCTCGATCAGTTGAATGCAGATGAATGTCGATCTGTCATCACACAGATTTCCGATGCCTTTGATCAGTCAACACAGCATATTCACACGTTAGAATCTGGTCTTGTCGATTTGAACCACTGTCTTTTTCAAGATTCGACAATTATTAATACTCAAGTTGAAGAACTTCTTGAAGACGTCAAAGAGATCCTTATGGTTCCTTTTTCAAATACCGCAGCCAGTTTACCGCGAATGATTCGTGACATCTCGCGTTCGCAGGGTAAGAGTGTCGATTTTAGTATCTGCGGTGAAGAGGTTGAGCTTGATAAACGCATTCTAGAGAAAATGGTTTCGCCGTTAACGCATATCCTTCGAAATGCCATTGATCACGGTATCGAGTTGCCACAGGAGCGTCTTGCCGCTGGTAAGGAGGTCCACGCACGGGTTGAGATTGTCGTCAGTCGCACCCGCGGTGGTTATGTTGAAATTCGGATTAAAGACGATGGTGGCGGAATTGATGCTCAACGGTTGCGGGATAAGGCGGTGGCACAAGGTCTTATGACACAAGAAGTTGCGGCAGAATTGAGTCATGACGACGCTGTTGCCTTAATTTTTAACTCCGGTTTGTCCACCAGCGAGATTTTGACCGAGATTTCTGGCCGTGGTTTGGGGATGGCGATTGTTAAAGAAGACGTTGAGAGCTTAGGTGGTCATCTGCATGTTGAAACAATACTTGGTCAGGGCACGTGTATTAAGTTGCACCTTCCCGTTACTTTGTCGGTGTTTCGCGGGATTTTGATTCATGTGCGTGGACACGATTTGGTTTTACCAACCACCGCAGTAGAGCGGGTGTTTAAAATTTCACGGCAAGAGATTAAGACTGTTGAAAATCGCGAAGTCATTGTAATTGATGGTGTAAATCTTGCAGTCCTTGAGATGGGTGCGGTGCTGGCCATAACTGAAAAACCGATTACCCAAGGGGATACTTTACAGATCGTTGTCGTCAGCGATTCGGGGCAGCGACTTGGTTTCGTTGTTGATTCTGTCGATGGTGAGTATGAATTGCTGGTCAAGGGCTTAGGTCATCATCTTCAGGGGTTACGTTATTTTTCTGGAGCTTCTGTGTTAGGTGATGGTCGCATTGTGCCGATTCTTGATTCGCGCGATCTTCTTGCTTCACCACAAGAGGGAAATGCTCTTACCGCAGTACGGCGAAAGAAAGATGAGCGCGTTGTTAAGAAGATATTAGCCGCAGACGATTCGATCACCTCAAGAATGTTAATTAAGAATATTCTTGAATCGTCAGGTTATGATGTTGTGTCGGCCGTTGATGGTGCGGATGCCTATGAAAAACTGACAAACGGCTGTTATGATCTTGTCGTCAGTGATGTTGAGATGCCACATTTGAACGGGTTTGAGTTGACAACCCGTATACGTGCTACAGATAGTGTAGCGGATATTCCTGTTGTTTTAGTGACCAGTCTAGAAACGACAGAAGATAAAGAAAGAGGGATTGTCGCAGGAGCCAACGCGTATATTGTTAAGCGCAGCTTTGATCAAACAAACTTGTTGGATACGGTGAAACGATTACTTTAGGATGCAATGGTAGCTCTATGGCTGAAAATGGATTTAAAGTTCTCTTAGTTGAAGATAGTCGTACTCAAGCGTTACGCTTGCAGTTTATTCTGCAAGCCAATGGCTTTGAAGCGGTTGTTGCGACCAATGGTATTGAAGCTCTGGAAAAGCTGTCTAACGACTATTATCCGATTATTATTACGGATTGGGTGATGCCAGAAATGGACGGAGCTGAGCTGTGTCAAACCATTCGCATGCGCCAATTTGACGGCTATGTTTTCATCTTTTTGGTCACCTCTAAAGATGATCCTGCCGATATTGTTGCTGGACTTGAAGCGGGTGCCGATGACTATTTAACCAAGCCAGTTTCGGAACTAGAACTTATTGCTCGGCTCAGTACCGCAAAGCGGGTTATTGAGTTAGAGCGTTCGCTTAAAAAACGTAATGATGAGGTGTTGCATCTATCGGTAACGGATGCCCTGACAAAGATCAATAACCGCAGTTATTTCAATACCCATTGTCCGGCAGTTATTGCCCGGGCCGCTCGGGCAGGTCATTCAGTGTCAGGCATCATTTGCGATGTTGATCATTTTAAAAAAGTGAATGATACCTATGGTCACCTTGCTGGTGATCGGGTCCTTGAGGCGTTTTCGGCCTGTTTAAAAGGGTTGGTGCGTGTTGATTTAGATCTGTTGGTGCGCTACGGTGGTGAAGAGTTTGTCGTCATGTTACCCGAAACCGATGCCGCTACGGCCATGGTTGTGGCCGAAAGAATGCGTCAAGAGATTGAGGATCTACGGGTACCGTGGGAGGATGGAACTCTTAAAGTGACGGCTAGTTTTGGCGTTGTGACCTACTCACCAACAGGACAAGAAAAACAGGTTGCCATCGAAGAGTTTATGATGGTTGCTGACAATTGCCTTTATAAGGCCAAGGGCGATGGGCGTAATTGTGTACGCAATGCGTTATTATGATTCGAGTTTTAATCGCTGAAGATTCAGCCTCAGTTAAAGCCTACCTTGAGTACCTCATTAAATCCGCTGATGATATGGAAGTGGTTGCCGTGGTGTCTAATGGCGAAGAGGCGGTACGGCTGACCTGTGAATTGAAACCAGATGTTGTGGCGATGGATATCCATATGCCGGTGATGGATGGTTACAATGCAACACGGTGTATTATGTCGCAGTGTCCGACCCCGGTGGTGATTGTTAGTTCATTGATCCATGGTAGTGATGCACGGGAAACATTTCGTATTATGGAGGTTGGTGCCGTGGCTGCGGTGCCTAAGCCCCCTGGGCCAGGGTCAGCACATGCCCAACAGGAAGCCGAGACCTTTATCAGGACA
>MAXR01000135.1:0-723 GCA_001751155.1 Desulfuromonadales bacterium C00003068
TCAAATCAGCAAGCGGGTGCCGCGCTATTATAAGACTGAGGCCGCAGCCAACGATCACGCATAACGATAGGGAGTGAGTATGGCTAATGAATTGTTACTAGCTCTTGATCTTGGCACCACCACCCTTGCTGGACGTTTGTTCAGTGCCGATGGCGAACTCTGTGCTGAAGCGACTCTGTTTAATCCACAGGGGGAATTTGGTGCCGATGTGTTACGGCGAATGGAGGCATCGCTCGCAGGAGATGCTGCTGCTCTGCAGCTCGCTTTGCAGGATGGTATAGATGAACTGGTGACTGTGCTTCTCACTCAGTGCCACGCTTCACGCGCACATATTGTTCGTGCCGCTGGCGCAGGAAACCCTGCCATAAGTTGTTTGTTGCAAGGGTTGCCCGTTGAAAGCTTACTGTATCCACCGCATCGCCCGCCATCATACTCCTCTGTATATCTTCAGCTTGATTGTTTACCGGTACCACTTTTTCTTTTTCCCCTTGTCAGCGGTTATGTTGGAGGTGACCTTGTTGCTGTGTTGTATGGCTTTGAGCCCTGCGGCGATAAAACTTTTTTTGTTGATGTTGGCACCAATGGTGAGATGGCATTGTACGCCGCTGGTCAGTGGTGGGTGACCTCTGTTGCTGCGGGACCAGCCTTCGAAGGCGGTAACATTGCCTGCGGCATGGTTGCCTCAGTGGGGGCGGTAACGGGTGTGGCGTTAGACGATGATCG
>MAXR01000135.1:739-13280 GCA_001751155.1 Desulfuromonadales bacterium C00003068
TAAGTGTCATGCTTGAGGCAGGACTTATTGACACGGGCGGTACCATTGTTGATGTCGATGATGTGGCGACGAATCTGTCGCGTTATATCGGGCACAATGATCAGGGGCGAACGATCTGTATGTATCGCGATGCTAAAACAAAGTTGGAGTTGACTCAGGACGATATCCGTCAATTTCAATTAGCTAAGGGCGCTGTGTATGCCGGCGCTGAGTGTTTGCTTGCTCGTGCTGGAATTACCAGTGATGAGTTGGCGGCTGCGGTGGTTACTGGTGCGTTGGGCTTTTCCATTGGTCGCAATATATTGTCAGCCGTAGGAATGCTACCCGAAAAATTGATTGAAAAAGTAACGTTTTATGATGGCGGTGTAATTGCTGGTTTAAGCCGTTGTTTGCTAAACGCTCATGGTGCAGATGTTGATGCCGAGGTTCAGGCCCTTACCGATTCGCTACGACCTTATCCGTTGTCGGGAACGCCCCATTTCGAAAAGGCCTTTGTGGCAGCCATTAATTTCCCAAATAGAGTAAATGACGCAGATTAGCGCATGGTTAGCAGCCTGCCGGACTTAACATGGACCTACTGCGAAATAGCCTGACTTGGCCCATATTCCCGATAATTATCGNNCGCTCTCAAATTCTCGAAAATCTGGTCTCAAGCAGTCTATCTCTCGCTACGGCCCGTCAAGTTCGACAGACTGCTAGGGCGATTTGTCTTGTGTCTGGCAAGGTAACAGCGTAAAAATAACGGTTTACGAATTATCGACAATCTGAACTGACGTGAAGGGTTGGTAATTCATTTTATACATCAATTAATTGTTTTTTGAATTTTATCAGTCGTCGTACGAAAGGGAAACAAATGGCTACTATTAAGCGTGCTCTTGTCAGTGTCTCAGATAAAACGGGTGTGGTTGAATTTGCTCGTGAACTCAGTTCTTATGGTGTTGAGATCCTCTCAACCGGTGGAACCGCCAGTTTGTTACGTAAAGAGGGTGTCAGCGTTGTTGATGTCTCTGATTACACCGGCTACCCCGAAATGCTGGATGGCCGGGTTAAGACATTGCACCCAAAGGTTCACGGTGGCCTTTTAGGTTTACGTGATAATCCTGAGCATGTGGCAAAGATGGCCGAGCACGATATCGAGCCGATCGATATGGTAGTGGTTAACCTCTACCCTTTCGAAGCGACCGTTGCTAAGCCTGATTGTACCCTCGTTGATGCCATTGAAAATATTGATATTGGCGGACCAACGATGCTACGCAGTGCGGCAAAAAATAATCGTTTTGTCACTGTCGTTGTCGATTGTGCCGACTATGCAACCGTGTTGGCTGAGATGAAGAGCAGTGGTGGGGCGGTTTGTGAAAAGACCAACTTTAACCTTGCGGTAAAAGTTTATCAGCATACCGCAGCTTATGATGGTGCTATTTCAAACTGGTTGGGAAGTCGCTTAGGCGAAGGTGTTGATGACTTCCCTGCGGCATTGAGTCTGCAATTCCAACAAAAGCAGGTGATGCGTTACGGTGAGAACCCTCATCAAAAAGCTGCTTTCTTTGTTGAGAAGAATATTAGTGAGGCGTGCATTGCAACGGCAAAGCAGTTGCAAGGAAAAGAGCTATCTTACAACAATATTGGTGATACCGATGCGGCTTTGGAATGTGTAAAGCAATTCAACGATAGCCCTGCTTGTGTCATTGTGAAACATGCAAATCCATGCGGTGTTGCTGTTGGCGAAACGATCCTTGAGGCGTATGAGCGCGCTTTTAGTACTGATCCTGAATCCTCTTTTGGCGGCATCATTGCTATTAACCGTGAACTCGATGCGCAAACAGCCCAAGCGATTGTTGACCGCCAGTTTGTTGAGGTCATTATTGCTCCAACTGTCAGCGCTGAAGCCATTGAAATTATTAAAGCTAAAAAGAATGTCCGTTTGTTAGCGTGCGGTCAATGGGCTGATCAACCTGCTGATCGTTTCGAGTACAAGCGTGTCAATGGTGGCCTTTTAGTTCAAGATGCCGATCACTCGTTGTTCGATGATCTAAAAGTGGTGACCAAGCGTCAACCAACGGATCAAGAGATGAAGGATCTGTTGTTTACCTGGAAAGTGGCTAAATTTGTTAAGTCAAATGCCATTGTTTATGGCAAGGATGCGATGACTATTGGTGTTGGTGCAGGGCAGATGAGTCGTGTTAACTCAGCTCGTATTGCCGCTATTAAAGCCGAGCACGCGGGACTTGATGTCACGGGATCTGTCATGGCTTCTGATGCATTTTTCCCGTTTCGCGATGGTTTAGATAACGCCGCTGCTGTTGGTGTTAAAGCGGTTATTCAACCTGGTGGCTCCATTCGCGACGAAGAGGTGATTGCTGCTGCGGACGAGCATGGCATTGCCATGGTGTTCACATCAATGCGCCACTTCCGTCATTAGTGAGACGATTAGCGACTGTGCAAATTACCCTCTAGATGTGCGTAGTTTGACGCTGTTTTATTAGCATAACAAACGATAGAATCCTTGATCCTTTGAGTGGTTTAGTTGCTCATGGGATGTTAAGGGCTAAATTAAATGACAAAACGTATCCCTCTGCTATTCGCTACAGAGGGATTCCGTTTATTATGAAAAGGATAGAGTTATGAAGGTCTTGGTCGTAGGTGGCGGTGGTCGTGAACATGCTTTGGTGTGGAAAATTGCCCAATCACCACTGGTAGATAAAATCTATTGCGCCCCGGGTAATCCAGGTACTGCTGACGCTGCTGAAAATGTCGCCCTAGCTGTTGACGATATTGATGGTCTGTGTGCCTTTGCCAAAAAGAACCAGATTGACCTAACCGTTGTTGGCCCTGAACTACCGTTGACATTAGGGATGGTTGATCGTTTTAAAGCTGAAGGCTTAGCGGTGTTTGGCCCGAGCAAGGCTGCTGCTCAATTAGAAGGTAGCAAGGGCTTTTCGAAGGATTTAATGGCCAAGTACAATATCGTTACTGCGGCTTATGCTTCCTTTAGTGATCGCGATGCTGCTGTCGAATATATCCGTGAACAGGGTGCTCCAATCGTTGTTAAGGTCGATGGTTTGGCTGCGGGAAAAGGGGTTATTCTTGCTCAAACAGAGCAGGAAGCTATTGATGCTGTCGACGATATTCTGGTACGGAAAACATTTGGTGATGCCGGTGATTCGGTTGTTATTGAAGAGTTTTTGACTGGTGAGGAAGCATCCTTTTTTGCCTTCACTGACGGTAAAAACATTTTACCCTTAGCCTCGGCGCAAGATCATAAACAGATTTTCAATGGTGATAAAGGCCCTAACACCGGTGGCATGGGCGCTTATTCGCCCGCACCTGTTGTTACCGCCCCACTTTATGAGCGTATTGTTGCCGAGGTGGTGCAACCGACGATTGACGGCATGGCGGCTGAGGGTTGCCCTTACTGTGGAATCTTGTTTATTGGTGTGATGATTGAAAATGATGATTTCAAGGTGCTTGAATTTAATGCGCGCTTTGGTGATCCTGAAGCCCAACCATTATTGTCACGCATGAAGTCTGATGTCGTACCCGTGTTGCTTGATTGTGCTCGTGGTGAACTGACAACCAAGGCGTTGGAATGGTATGATCGTGCTTCGGTTTGTGTCGTGATGGCTGCAGGTGGTTATCCTGCTGATTACGCTAAGGGCGATATTATCTCTGGTATTGACGATGCCAATGCGGTTGATGGTGTTCGTGTTTTTCATGCTGGTACCGCTGAGGTCGATGGCAACATTGTTACAGCAGGTGGTCGTGTTCTCGGGGTGACAGGTTGGGGCGATGATGTTGCTTCGGCAATCGAAAAAGCCTACGAGGGAACGCAGAAAATCAGTTGGAATGGTGCGCAATTTAGAACCGATATTGGTAAAAAAGCGTTAAACCGCTAAAACCTATAATCAATTAAGACTAAAAGGAAATAAGAACATAATGGAAAAACAACCTGTAGTTGGAATTTTGATGGGTAGCGACTCAGACTATCCGGTGATGGCAGAGGCCGCGAAGGTTCTCAAGTCATTTGGCGTTGCCTATGAGTTGATCGTCAGTAGTGCTCACCGTTCCCCGGTAAGAACTGCTGAATATGCATCAAGCGCAGCTCAACGAGGCATTAAGACTTTAATTGTTGGTGCAGGAGCTGCCGCTCACCTCGCTGGTGTCATTGCCGCTGAAACGACATTGCCTATTATTGGTGTTCCGATTGATAGTTCAGCACTTGCTGGTCTTGATGCGCTGTTGGCAACCGTACAGATGCCTGGTGGCATTCCAGTCGCAACCATGGCTATCGGCAAAGCTGGAGCAAAAAATGCGGCTATCTTTGCCGTGCAACTTCTGGCCATTAGTAATGCCGAACTCGCTGATAAACTAATAATTTCACGTAAAGAGATGGCTGAGGCAGTGGCTTTGAAGAGCGACAAACTTCAACAGCGTTTAGCAGAAGATGGACTGTAGTCCATCTAATTTTAAATAAAGGAGACACGACTTGGGTGCAAAACAGCGTGGCGTGTTAGTTCGAATTTGGGATTTTTTCTGTTCGTTGAAGTTGACGATATTTTCTTTGATATCGCTTGCAGCGACATCAATTATCGGTACCGTGATTCAACAGAATCTTTCTCGTCAAGAGTACTTGCGAGTTTTTAGCGAGAAAACGTATAATTTATTAGATCAACTTCAATGTTTTGATATGTACCATTCCTGGTGGTTTATTGGGCTGCTAGTGTTGTTCTGTCTCAACTTGATTTGTTGTTCGATTAAGCGGTTTCCACGGGTGTGGAAGGTTGTCCACAATCCGCTGTTAACGCCAAGCCAACAGGTTCTTAAAACTTTTTCCAATGCCGATGAGCAAGTGGTTAAAGGTGATATAGCAAGTGTTACCGCGCGGATGAAAGGCTTCCTGACTCAAGAATTTTCTACTCCACAGGAGAATGAAAAAGCGGGCGAAGTGTTTCTTTATTCCGATAAATTGAAATATTCTCGATTTGGTGTTTATATTACCCACTTATCAATTTTGATCATTTTCTTAGGAGCCATCATTGGTAACATTTATGGTTTCAAAGGCTTTGTAAATATCCCAGAAGGCGGGTCAATCGATCGGATTTGGCTGCGAAATGGTCAAATCCCATTGCCGATTGATTTTAGTGTCCGCTGCGAAGAGTTTTCCGTAAGTTATTACGGAAATACGCAACGGCCAAAAGAGTATCGCAGCGTGTTGACTGTTATCGATAAAGGTGAGGTGGTGATTGATCGTCGGCCGATCATTGTTAATGACCCACTTTCATATAAAGGGCTTACTTTTTATCAGTCTAGTTTTGGCCCTGCTGGTGATGAAGTGGTCTCGATTAAGGTTAAAGTGCGTGGCGAAGATAAGGTTGATGCGTTTTCGTTAGGTAAGGGTGATACCGCTGAACTGGCCAACGGTGATAAAATTAAAATTGAAGATTTTGCTGCGTCTTTCCGTAATTTCGGTCCCGCCGCACGACTTCAAGTGCTGCCTAAAGATGGTCAGCCACGGACTGTTACTGTATTTAAAAACTTTCCTCAGTTTGATGATGAACGGCAAGGGGCTTACATCTTTACCCTCGTTGATTTTGATCAACTTTATTATACTGGTTTGCAGGTCACCAAAGATCCGGGTGTTTGGGTTGTGTGGTTAGGCTGTACACTGATGATTTTGGGCTGCTTAGTCGCTTTCTTCCTTTCTCATCGTAGAATATGGATTGTATTGAGTAATCAAAACGGTAAAGTTGGCGTTCGCCTTGTTGGTTCGGCCCATCGGAACCAACCCGGTTTTGAGCTCTATTTTGATGAACTGAAAAACAAATTTCGTGATGCGTTAGCACAAGACTAGCATTGCGTGGAGGGTACTTATTATGAGTAGTGGTCAGTTATTTAACTTCGTTACCATCGGCTACTTTGCCGCAATGATCCTTTTTATCGGCTACTTAGCTACACATAGTGCGGTTGTTGCGAAATTGGCAACCTTGTTCGCTTATGCCGGCTTTGTAGTACAGACATACGCCATTGGTTTGCGTTGGTATGAAACCTATCAGGTACCTGGTGGTGCTGGTTATGCGCCATTGTCGAACCTTTATGAATCGGTGGTGTTCTTTTCATGGACTATTTTGTTGATCTATCTGCTGATTGATCTGCGCTATAAGCAAAAATCTGTAGGTGCTTTTGTTGTCCCTTTTGCCTTTTTAGCTATGACGTGGGCGCAATTACGCTTAGATTCAACGATTTCACCCCTTGTCCCTGCATTACAAAGTAACTGGCTGACATACCATGTTGTTACCTGCTTTCTCGGCTATGCTGCTTTTGCCGTCGCGTGTGGTGTTTCAATCATGTATCTGATCAAGGTTCGAAAAGAGGATAACGCTTCCGATTCCCCTGCTGGCGGTATTGTAGGGATTTTCCCCAGTGCTAAAATTCTCGATGATCTAAACTACAAAGCCATTATGATTGGTTTTCCATTGTTGACATTGGGTATTATCACCGGTGCCGCATGGGCCAACTATGCTTGGGGAACGTATTGGAGTTGGGATCCTAAGGAAACGTGGAGTCTGATTGTTTGGTTTATTTATGCAGCGTTTCTCCATGCGCGCATCACTCGTGGTTGGGCTGGACGTAAAGCCGCAATTCTGTCGATTGTTGGCTTTGTTGCCACCATTTTCTGCTACCTCGGTGTGAACCTACTGCTCGCTGGACTTCACTCCTACGGCGGTTAATGACTGATCTAATCTGAATAAAAAAAGGGGAGCCGTTGGTGCTCTCCTTTTTTTTGTAAGGAATTCGAATGGCGATGCAACAGGTTGAGTTAAAAGAGGATGAATCTCTCGATACTTTAAAAGGGGGGGCACTCAAGTTGATTCAGCATCAACGTGGTTATCGGTTCTCCGTTGATCCAGTGATGTTGGCAAACTTTGTCAGTGTTTCTGAGGGGGATCGGGTGGTTGATCTCGGCTGTGGTGGCGGGATTATCGCCATGCTGATTGCCCGCTGGACGACAGCTAAAGAGATCCTCGGCATCGAGATTCAGCCCGCTCAAGTTGAACGCGCTCAGCGTAATGTTGTGTTAAATGATCTCAGCGAACGGGTCGCCATCTGCCAAGGGGATTTACGAGAATTAACCGAGCATAGTCATGGCTTGTTCGATCGCGTGGTGTCAAATCCACCGTTTCGCGCCCCTGAATCGGGTCAATGCTCTTTTGGCAACGAGCGGGCCCATTCTCGTCATGAACTCGCTGGCGGTTTAAATGACTTTTTAACGATTGGCAGCGCGTTGTTACGTCAGGGTGGCACCCTGAGTATGATCCACCTATCAGAGCGATTGGTCGATATTATTGCAGGGATGCGTCAGGCAGATATTGAACCAAAGCGGGTGCGATTAATCCATAGTCGCAGCGACAGTGCTGCACGTTTGGTGTTGATCGAAGGACGTAAGCGTGGCCGGCCTGGCTTAGAGATTGAACCACCACTTTATGTTTATAATGGTATGGATTATACCGACGAAGTGACGGCAATGTATCGATAGCAGATGTGTCGCTGCGTTATGATCGGTCGCGCTTGTCAAGACGACGTTGTTTCTGCAGTAGCTCATCGAGCGCTGTGCGTACTTCATCATCTTTGATGTGTTCGGTAAGTTTGTGGACCGATTCAATTTCATCAGTGTTGAGTTCGGGAAGCGGTGCAGGTGGTTCAACAATCGCAACAGCTTCCTTAACGATTTGCCCTCGCCTTAAATACAAGTCTTTGATCGGCGTGTCACCAAGGTGTTCATTGATCTGTTTCAATAGTCGTGGTTTGAGAAGTTGTAGTTGTTGCATCCAAACGGGGTGAGCCACTTTAATCTCTAAAACATCATTGCGAATTTTGGATGGGATAGCGTGCTGGGCAACCTGTTCGCCAACAGCTTCTTCCCATATGGCCCATATTCGGTGTTGCTCAATCTTGTTGGAAATTCCAAGATTACCAAGAATTCCATCAATGAGGCTACGTGTTGATTTAAGTGAGTCCGCACTGCGGCTACGTCGCGCCATGAGTGTTAACCGCGCTCTTTACGTTTGCGCAGTGACCCACCTGTCAGTTGACCGATGACAGCACAGCCTATGGTAAAAGGGATGATGTGCCAATCGAAATCAAAATAGAGTCTCAGGGCAATAATAAAAGGGATCGATAGGTGGATATACAGAAACCAGAGTGGGGAACGCTTTCTTGTTCCTTGCCTGAAATAGCCTAAAGGGATATTCGACAAGAGGCCAAAGAGTAGGAGTAGCGTTAGCTGTACGGAATGAATGTTCAAAACGGTGGCGTTCCTCAGTGTGCGGTTAAGTTGCATGGGTACTGCAATAGTGGTACACCATAGCTTTTAGCGACAGGGCTGTCAATCCACGCCATTAATTGGTGGTACTGTTGTTTAATTTGAGCACTGCAGAGGAGATATGTACGATGAAGATGGTTGATGAACAACATCTGCTTGTCGTCTTTAATTCAATCCATCGCGTTATGATGGCTGAAATGGCCTTGAAACCAAAGTTTGATATTCTTTTAATGCCTGTGCCGCGAGCGATCAGTGCCGATTGCGGCATGGTGATACGCATTACTGATATTGACTGCGCCGCGATTATTGAAGTGCTACAAACTAAAGGGTTAGTGCCCTTTTCAACCTATCGCTTAAGGGGCGAAGGGTTCGAACTTGTGGGGGAATTTGCTTGACAAGGAGGAGGGAGGCCACTATATTCCCTTATTTGCGATTTTCACGACGCAGGGATTTTCATGTTTGATAACTTGACCGATAAATTTGACGCAGTATTTAAAAAGCTAAGCGGTAAAGGGCGGCTGACTGAAGCCCATGTCACTGAGGCTATGCGTGAAGTACGTCTCGTCTTACTTGAGGCCGATGTTAATTTTAAGGTTGTTAAGGACTTTATTGCCGCTGTCAGCGCGCGTGCAGTAGGTTCCGATGTCCTCAAAAGTTTAACGCCTGCGCAACAAGTTATAAAGATAGTTCGCGATGAATTAGGTAAGTTGATGGGCGAGGGCGATGTAACAACCCTTGACCTTGCTGCTCAAGCTCCTGTACCCATTATGTTGTGTGGTTTGCAGGGCGCAGGTAAAACAACAACTTGTGGTAAGCTAGCTCTCCAGTTGCGTCGCGACAAACGCGATCCGTTATTGGTTCCTGCCGATGTCTATCGTCCGGCAGCGATTGAACAGTTAAAAGTATTAGGTCGTCAGTTAGGTGTGGCTGTTTTCGATAGTCAGCCCGGCGACAATCCTGTTGAGATTTGTGAAAAAGCGCGTGAGTATGCCCGCCTCAATGGACACGATACGCTGATTTTAGATACCGCTGGTCGACTTCACGTTGATGAAGAGCTGATGGATGAGTTGGTTAAAATCAACGCTTCGTTGCAGCCACGTGAGATTTTGTTTGTCGCCGACGCCATGACTGGACAAGATGCCGTCAACGTCGTTAAAAGTTTTGATGAAAAGTTAAATATCACCGGTGTCATCCTGACCAAGATGGATGGTGATGCTCGTGGTGGTGCAGCCTTGTCGGTGCGTGCGGTAACGGGTAAGCCGATTAAGTTTGTCGGTATGGGGGAAAAAATGGATGCCCTTGAGGTGTTCCATCCCGACCGTATGGCGCAACGTATTCTCGGCATGGGCGATGTTCTGTCGCTGATCGAAAAAGCGGAAGCAGCCATTGATAAAGATGATGCCGCTAAGCTTGAAGCAACCATGCGTAAAGGTGGTTTCACCCTTGAATCGTTTCGCGACCAGCTACAAATGGTCAAAAAAATGGGTTCAATGGAATCGTTACTCAAGATGATTCCGGGGGCCAATAAAGCGATGAAAAAAGCGGGTAATATTCAAATGCCCGATAAGGAGATGAAGCGTATTGAAGCGATCATCTCCTCAATGACAGTTAAAGAGCGTCAGAATCATAAAATGATCAACGGTTCACGCCGTGTCCGAATTGCCAACGGTAGTGGTACTCGCGTTCAGGATGTCAATCAACTTCTAAAACGCTTTACCGAAGCGCAGAAGATGATGAAAAAGATGCAGAAGATGGGGCCAAAAGGTCTCAAAGGGATGATGGGTGGCGGCGGTATGCCGTTTTAACCTCTGCAGTAAATTTAAAATTATTACAGTTTTGGAACACCTGATATCCAGGTGTCGTTATAGAGAGGTAAGTAGATATGTCAGTAAAAATCAGATTGGCCCGTGGTGGTGCTAAGAAGAAACCATTTTACCAGATTGTTGTAGCGGATGAGCGTTGTCCTCGTGATGGTCGTTACATTGAGAACATTGGTCAGTACAACCCTTTGGTTGAGCCACCAATGGTCGCATTAAAAGAAGACCGTGCTTTGGCATGGTTGAACAAAGGTGCTCAACCTTCTGAGGTCGTGCTTCAATTGTTGCGTAAAGAAGGCGTTTGGGCAAAGTTTCAGGAAAAAACTGAAGCGTAAGGTTACCCTGAGCAATTTAGCTCATTAACACAATAATGAAACGGTAAACGTGGCAGAAGAAACGTTAGTTGAAGCAGGAACCATCGCTGGAACGCATGGATTACGCGGTGATCTTAAAGTTCGCCCTAATACCAATGGCTCGCAAGTGTTACTTGGCGCTGAATGCGTTACGCTATTTTGTAAAGATGGCCGACAATTAACGATTGATGTGGTTAAGACTTCAATGCATAAGCAGATCGTTTTGCTTACCCTTGAAGGGTATGATCATATCGATAAAGTGGAAGGGTTTCTTGGTGCGAAGGTGTTTATGGCCTACGAACAATTCCCTCAACTTGAAGATGGTTGCCATTACTGGCATCAACTGCAAGGGTTACAGGTCGTCGATAGTCAACTAGGCGATTTAGGGTCACTAACTTCTGTTCTCGAAACCAGTGGTCACGATGTTTATGTGGCCGAAGGGTGTCACGGCGAGGTGATGTTTCCTGCCGTTGAAGCGTTTATCGATGAAATAGATCTTGAACAAGGGCAAATGAGAGTGACTTTGCCCGATGGACTGATTGAACTGAACGGATGAATTTTGATGTCGTAACCTTGTTTCCGGAGATGATTGAATCTCCCTTTGCTGGTAGCATTATTGGTAAAGCTGTTTCGAAAGAGCTGATACATATCACCGCTCATAATTTACGAAACTGGGCTGAAGGTCGTCATCTGGTGACGGATGATACACCCTATGGCGGCGGAGCTGGCATGGTGATGAAACCTGAGCCAATTTGTCGTGCGATTGAACACCTGAAGCAGCAACGCCCGGGGGCAAAAGTTATAATGATGACGCCTCAAGGCAAGACCTTCAACCAGCACGCGGCAGAAACACTCTCTGCTGAAGCTGGATTGATTTTTATTTGTGGTCGCTACGAAGGGTTTGATGAACGCATTCGTTCCTATGTTGATGCAGAATACTCCATTGGTGACTTTGTCCTCACTGGAGGCGAGTTACCCGCAATGGTGATGATCGATGCGATAGCACGGTTACTGCCGGGAGTACTCGGAAGTGCTGGAAGTGCCGAAGCCGATTCCTTTTCGGATGGGCTGTTGGAGCATCCACACTATACGCGGCCTGCTGAATTCATGGGAAAACAGGTTCCTGAAGTTTTGTTATCCGGTAATCATGCTCGGATAGCAGCATGGCGGCGGAGCCAACAGTTGCAACGCACGTTGCAACGGCGACCCGACTTGTTGGATAAAGTACACTTAACGGATGAAGATCTTGCAGAGTTAAAGCGCTTACGCCAAATTCTCTGACCTCATCCACGTAGTGATAAAACTAACGGATAAGCTTTTTAAAGATAAATAAGGAGGCAATGATGAACATTGTTGATGAAATTGGTAACGAGCAGATGAAAACAGATCTTCCTGTGTTTAAAGCAGGGGACACACTGCGCGTTCACGCAAAAATTGTTGAAGGTGACAAACAACGGATTCAGGTTTTTCAAGGTGTTTGCATCAAGCGGGTAAACCGTGGTATCGGTTCCACCTTTACCGTACGTAAAATCTCTGGTGGCATTGGTGTTGAGCGGATCTTCCCTCTTCACTCACCCCTAGTTGATAAAATTGAAGTACTTATGGTTGGTCGCGTACGTCGTGCGAAGCTTTACTACTTGCGTCAATTGCAAGGTAAGTCTGCACGTATTCGTGAGAAGCGTCAGTACTAAGCAAATTGATACCCCGCAGCATTTTATGCTGCGGGGTGTTTTTTGCTCCCCTTCAAGGTTTACCCCGATTTAATCCTTAGTGGTTTTCGTCTGTCTGACTTATTATACCTGAATCAGTGAACCGCTTGGCGCTAAGGAGTTCATGACGTGTCTTCAACCTCGACCACACTATCTCTGTTCGATGGACTTATTGACGATCCTCTTAACGAGGTTTTTGATCCGACCTATTATGAGAAACAGCTGCGCTTACAAGGTGTGACCCTCATTGCTGGAATTGATGAAGCAGGTCGCGGCCCCCTTGCTGGCCCTGTTGTCGCGGCAGCCGTTATTTTGCCCGAACACTTTGACCTCCCCGGTTTGACC
>MAXR01000136.1:0-1939 GCA_001751155.1 Desulfuromonadales bacterium C00003068
AATACGGCCAATAACATCTCTGAAAATTCGCCATGTTCCAATACTGCTGGGTTCTCAAGCAGCCGTACCAATAACGGTTTATTGTGGGGTAATTGTTGAGCCATCTTGGCCATCACCACATCTGCATCTGCCAAGACAAGTGAAAGATCTTCAGTATACTCTTTTAACGCAATAAAGTTTTGAGTTTCCCATTGTGAATTAAACTCAAACCGTTTTTTTTCATAAGCGTCACTCGGCAGATGATTGACTAAGTGCTGTAGCAATTGATTGCCTGTTTCATCAAAAAACAGGCCGACAAGGATGTGAAGTTTTCTTCGCTTGTGCTCATCTTCTCGGCGATTGAGCATCATCTCTGTCGCTTGCGCCACAACAACTAAGAAGGTGATGGCACCAAAAACAATAAAGAAAACGGCTCCTACTCGGCCAGCCAGTGTTTGCGGTAATATATCGCCGTAACCTACACTTGACATGGTGACGATACTGAAATAGATCGCCTCACCATAACTTAGATCTTCAGCAACCATAAAATAGACTGTGCTGAGTACGATCACGGCAATCAGCGTTATTAAGGCGTTACGCAGTTGCTGGGGTGTTGTGTTTTTCATCGATGTTTGTTCCCAGAGTAGAGGTATTGATAGAGTGAAGTACGGTGGTTAAATACCATAAAAAGTGCGATTGAAACAGTGCCGAGTCGTATTTCATTTGATTCAACTTTGGTAGCAATGGAATCTTTTAACTGATTCGGCATTAGATATGCAAACCATTTCCTTAACAACTGGTTGCACAACGATGTGCATGTCAATTTATGTAGCACGAATCAATGAAATTCACTTGAGGAGTTACAAATGAAAATTGCACTTGTTGTTGATGATGAACCGTTGATCCGCTGTAAGGTGGTGGAACTATTGCAAAACTATGGTTTTGATCAAATACTTGAAGCCGAGAATGGCCAAGAAGCTGTGTTGCTTGCCGTGGCTCATAAGCCCGTGTTGATTGTTATGGATGTGACAATGCCTGTGATGAACGGCATCACGGCTGCAAAAAAAATAGGCATTGAGGCCCCTGCGCCGATTGTATTGCTCACCGCCAATGCTGATTCAGAGACTGTAAGTCAAGCTCGTGAAGCAGGGGTGATGAACTATTTATTGAAACCTTTCCGCGATGAGCAGCTGTTTCCAGCCGTTGAATTGGCCATGCATCAATTTATGGCCGCAACGACGTTGCGTGATCAAGTGCAAAAACTCGAAGACACCCTTGAAACACGAAAATTGGTCGATAAGGCCAAAGGGGTACTGATGGGCACAGGGTTAAATGAGTCCGATGCGTACCGCAAAATGCAGAAGATGGCCATGAGTAAGCGAAAAACACTCAAAGAGGTCGCTGAAGCTATTTTGTTGATGGCTGAGTAAGCGTGATGTTTGTGCATACGTTGAATTAATGTAATGTCTTGAAGTACAGATTGTCAATGGTCCGCATGAGGTGGAGGTACAGATAGGTGGTTGATATCATAAACGATGAAACACAACAAAGACGTCTGTTACGCGCTTATCATGCCATCGGTAATGAGCTGATCTCCATGACCTCACAGCCGAAACTTTTAAATAAAATTTTGCAAATCTCTGAAGATGTTTTTCATTTTGATAATGCGATTATCCGTTTGTTAACTGATGATGGTGCCGAGTTGGAACTTGCCGCATCCTATGGTTACCCGCCCTCGGCACAGCAGCAGAAAATACATGTTGGTCAAGGGGTGATGGGAGCTGTAGCTGCGAGCGGCAAACCGTTGTTGATCAACAATATTCGTCAACATCGCGATTATATCGAAGGGATTGCTGGTGCCAACAGTGCCTTATGCGTGCCGTTGATTGCGCGTGATCGTGTCATTGGTGTGTTTAACGTTGAAAGTCCTCGATTTAACGCCTTTCAGCAACATGATGCC
>MAXR01000136.1:2007-2315 GCA_001751155.1 Desulfuromonadales bacterium C00003068
GCTCTATACTCGTACGACCCAATTGAAGCAACGTTATCGTGAGTTACATCAATTTAATGATCGTATTTTGCAGAGCACAAACCTTGGTATTTATACCTTAGATGCCAACTTGTGCATCACGTCGTGGAATAACCGTATGGAAAAAGTAAGTCGTATGACAGAGGATCAGGTACTCGGTCGGCCTCTGTTAACACTTTTTCCGGTTTTGGCTGAAGAGGGCTTTGATAATCGCCTCAATCTGGTTTTGAAAACAGGTCAGGCCGAAAAGGTTCAATTGATTCATTACAACCTTAAGGGGGAGCGGCGGG
>MAXR01000137.1 GCA_001751155.1 Desulfuromonadales bacterium C00003068
TTTTTCAGCTGCAAACGGCTTGAGCAGGCCGGCCATATCTTTGATACCAAGGATATGAGCGCCCATGTTCTCCAGCTCTTTTGCCATGTTGACATAATACTCTAACGGGTACTTGTCACGCTTAGGATCGAGAATATCACCGGTGTAGCAGATCGATGCTTCGCAAATAGCGTTGTTCTTTTGCACGGCATCCATGGCGACTTTCATCCCCTTGGTCCAGTTGAGAGAATCGAAAACACGGAACACATCAATGCCACCGGCAGCAGATTTTGCAACAAAATCCTCAACCACATTATCGGCATAGTTGGTATAACCAACGGCATTTGAACCGCGTAACAGCATTTGGAACAACAGGTTAGGTACTTGGGTACGCATACGATCTAAACGCTCCCAAGGATCCTCAGTTAAGAAACGCATGGCGACATCAAATGTTGCCCCACCCCACATCTCAAGAGAGAACAGGCCACCGGCAAGATGACTGGTTGCTCGAGCAATTTTCTCTAGGTCATAGGTACGAACCCGAGTAGCCAAGAGGGATTGGTGGGCATCACGCATGGTGGTGTCCGTTAGCAACAAGTTCTTTTCGTTGAGAACCCAATCGGCAAGACCTTTAGGCCCTTTTGCCATCAGGATATCGCGTGTACCGCGTGGACGAATGGCTTCCAGTGGAATGTCAGGAAGTTCCGCTTCACGTAGATCACTAAAGTGAAGACGCTTTTTAATATTTGGATAGCCGTTGACCGACACATCACCAATGTAGTGGAGTAACTTGTTGGCGCGGTCCTGCTTCATTTTCAGATCAAATAGCTCAGGGTGCTTATCGAGATACGAAGTATCACATGTCCCTTTCAAGAAAGGCTCGTGAGTAACGACGTTCTCTAAAAAACCGATATTGGTCTTAACACCGCGAACACGAAACTCTTGCAGAGCACGGTTCATGGTACGACAGGCATCTGCAAAGGAAAGACCCATGGTAGAAACTTTGACAAGCAAAGAATCGTAATGAGGGGTAATTTGTGCGCCAGCGTAACCGTTTGCCGCATCGAGACGGACACCAAAACCAACCGCTGTGCGGTATGCTTTGATAGTACCAAAATCGGGAGCAAAATTATTAGTTGGATCTTCAGTTGTTACACGACACTGAATGGCATAACCACGCAGTTCAATATCTTCCTGACAGGAGATACCAATTTCAGGATCAGAGAGTTTGTGGCCCTCGGCAACGCGAATTTGAGTTTGTACGAGGTTACGCATGGTAACCATCTCAGTGACGGTATGCTCAACCTGAATACGTGGATTGGTTTCGATGAAGTAGAAGTTCTCCTCTGCATCCATCAAAAACTCAACGGTACCCGCATTGACGTAGCCCACTTCGTTACCGATCTTCATGGCGTAAGCACAAATCTCTTCACGCTTGGCTTGGCTTAACGACGGCGATGGTGCTAACTCGATCACTTTCTGGTGACGACGCTGAATGGAACAATCACGCTCGAAGTAGTGAACAAGGTTACCGTGCTTATCGCCCATAATCTGGACTTCGATATGCTTCGGATTTTTAACAAATTTTTCAAGAAAAACCGTGCCATCACCAAACGCCGCCAGTGCTTCTGACGATGCTGACTTAAGCCCTTCAAGAAGCTCTTCGCGATTAGTAGCCACACGCATACCACGACCACCGCCGCCAGAAGCCGCTTTAACCATGATGGGATAGCCGCACTCTTTAGCGAAGATCAAGGCTTGTTCGTCGGTTTTTACCGGATCAGGTGTACCCATAACAATTGGCACACCCGCTTTAATAGCAACGTGACGTGCAGCCACTTTATCGCCTAAGCGACGTTGAATATCGGCGGTGGGTCCAATAAAAGAGATACCGGCACGCTCACAGGCTTCAGCAAACTCAGCATTCTCTGACAGAAAACCGTAACCGGGATGGATCGCATCAACCCCTTTTGCCCGTGCTAACTCGACAATATCATCAATGCCGAGATACGCATCAATAGGCCCTTTTCCCTTGCCGATCTGATAGGCTTCATCAGCCTTGTAACGGTGCAGTGCCAACTTATCTTCTTCTGAATAGATCGCTACCGTTTTGATTCCGAGCTCCGTACACGCACGAAAAATACGGATCGCAATCTCACCGCGGTTTGCGGCCATAATTTTTTTAAATTTCTTTACTGCCATGTCATTCTCCTTATTTTACACTAAATGTCACTTTTTTATTCGTGAACAAAATTTGTACAATTTTTTTAGCGAGACTTTAAAAGTGTTGTTATTTCAATCACTTAGCCAACAACTATATAATCAGAGAGGGTGAAAAGTGTCAAGTCATATTATAGTCGCCCCCTAAACATACGCTAAGGAGAGATGAGACATAAACCACGTATCAATGGGATATTCTTACATTTATTGCAAAAACCAAGATTTCTTACGATTAGATTCACGGATGTTAAAAATAGAAAATTCAAACAATAAAGGAGGGTCAAAAGGTAACAGTGGAGAGAATTTCCGTTTCCCTGCGGCACAAACCTCTGTGCAGCAGGGATAACAGTAAAGCGGCAATGTAGATCACATCAGCTTGAAATCAGCGAATCTACAGCCGCAATTAAGATGAGCTGGCACTATTGACCTGTTGCAGATGATGATAAAATGCCGTAGCCAGCGGGCTCAGTTGACGATTTTTACGCTGAATCAAATAAAACGAGCGCGGCATGGTCACCCCTTGAATGGCCACTCGGCACAGCATGCCACGGTCAAGATCTTCTTGCACCGACAACAACGACAAAATCGAAACGCCAATTTGTGCGCGCACACCCTGTCGCACCGCTTCATTACTACCCATCTCGGCGACTACTTGAAAGTGGGAGCATTCAACGCCCGCGTCTTTAAGGAACTGGACCATCTCCATTCGAGTACCTGAACCCGGTTCACGGAGGATAAATGGCGTGTCCATCAATTCCGCCGGTAAAACACTCTGACGTGAGGCCCAAGGGTGATCAGGATGGACGGTCAATACCAGTTCATCGCCAAACATCTGTTCACATTCAATGCGTTGATCTTTCCATTGCGTACCAACTAAACCGAGTTCTAAGCGGCCATTAAGGACTTCATCAACAATTTGTGCCGTTCCAGAAATTTTCAACATCAGCTCAACAGCCAGATGTTCAGACTTAAAGGCTTCAATCTGGCGCGGCAACAAATAAGCGCCGGGAATGGTACTCGCCCCCACCGCCAATTGGCCAACCAAGTTGCCTTGATATTGACTAATCGCTTGAGTGACTTCATCTTTCAGATTGATAATACGCCGTGCATATTGATATAGAATTTTGCCAGCATGGGTCGGTTGAGCGCTACGACCGAGACGATCGATTAACTTTTCACCAAACTGATCTTCCAAGGTGCGAATATGTTCACTCACGGAGGGTTGAGAAAGCAGTGCCGCCTCGGCAGCGCGGGTAAAACTACCTAAATCAACAACCTTACAAAAAACTTCTAAACGACGAATATCCACACATAACTCCAAGAATTAACAAAAAAACAAAGTTGCTATTCAGCATGATGTGCTGGGGGCCCCCATATCAAGGGACACCGATTGTTTGTAAGTGTGGCCATCCATGGGGTTTGTTGTCGCCGTCCATGGCGACAAACACCCTTGATATAGGGGTCCCCAGCACAATAGATGGTGTGCTGAATCGCGACAAAATAAAACAATGTATAAACAGAAACCATAACAGTACAACGTGGTTATTTCAGGCCTAATCGCTCGTAAATTGAATCCGTTGCTGTGGCACTGTTGAGGGTATAAAAATGGATGCCACGCACCTTGTTAGCAATGAGGTCACGCGCTTGCTCTGTTGCCCAATCTATGCCAATTTGTTCCACTTCCTCTTCACTGCCAGCAGCATACACGCGCCGCAGTAACTCAGCTGGAAAACGCGCCCCCGCGGCCAATTCAGCCATACGGGACATCCCTTGACGATTACGCAGTGGCATAATGCCAGCAATAATCGGCACAGTGATCCCCGCCAGTTCGCAGCGCTGACAAAAATCATAAAAATCACGATTTTCAAAAAACAATTGAGTCACGATATAGTCGGCTCCGGCATCAACTTTTTGCTTAAGATAATCGATTTCGAGCAATCGATTCGGCATTTCAGGATGCCCCTCAGCAAAACCGGCAACACCGATACTCATGGTCGGAAAGTGTTGGCGAATATAAGCGACAAGATCAGCGGCATGATGAAAACCGTTCTCTGGTGGACACCAATTTTCAACATCCTGAGGTTTGTCGCCGCGTAAGGCGAGGACATTCTCAATACCATTTTGCTGATAGTGTGACAGAATCGCGTGGACATCATCTTTGGTTGCCGCAACACAGGTTTGATGTGGAACAACGGTGATACCCGTTTCACGGTGAATACGCAGCACCAATTCATTGGTTTGACTGCGGGTTGTGCCGCCGGCACCGTAGGTAACACTCACTGATGATGGATTCAGTGGCGCAAGTTGGGCAATATTATCAAATAACCGCTGCCAACCTAAATCAGTTTTAGGTGGAAAGAACTCGAAGCTTAGCGAAGTGGTGTTTTGATCGAGAATATTCTTCATCAACATAGTACGACGTTCCTTTCATGAAACGCTTAGTAGGCTGTCGGACTTGACAGGTCAATTCATTATGTCTAGTAGGCTGCTAGGACTTAACAGTCACAACGGGTAAGCGCCATTGGCAGTGATAACCCGCGTCACGCAACAGCCGCGTGGCTTCATCGAGGCCCACTCCGACAGATGCGACACCATGTGAATCATCTCCGGGAACAAGATCGATCCCTAACTCCAGTGCGCGTTTAAGAATGGGTGCTGAAACATAGGGTTCACTTGCTCCCTTGGCTAAGGCTCTGACATTGAAATCGAGCAGCAGCCCTTTTTGGGCAATAAGTTGC
>MAXR01000138.1 GCA_001751155.1 Desulfuromonadales bacterium C00003068
TTTCGGCAACCACTTCGAGTAATGTCGCCGATACATCGGTGCTAACCACTTGAACGGCGGCAACAACAGGAGCTTTAATTGGTTGGACAATGACTTTTTCTTGAACCATCGCTACAACTGGTGCCGTTGCTGCGCTGGTTATTGTTGGAAGCGCAAGAGACGTTGGTGTCGCGACTCCCATCTGATGGTCCATTAACGAACGCATGGTTTGTACCGCTGCGGACTGGCCCTCAAGGAACTGATTGTGTAGCTTTGCGGTATCTTCCTGCATCCGTTGCAAAACAAGCATATTATCTTGTAGTGCACGTAATGAATCCGCTGATGCTGTTGGGGTAGCGACGGGTGCTGCCGCAACCTGGGCTACTGGTTTAGGTAGCGTATTAGCATCAACTAAGTTTCGTTTACTCGCTGGTTTGGCAGCGGTTTTCTTGCGGTAGTTCGCACCCGTAAGAGTCACTGTCATGCGTGGAGCAGGGGGTTCAGGTTGACTCAGCTCACGTAGGGCATACTCACTGTCCCAGTTTTGCAGTTGGATGGGATAACCCATTGCTGACAATTGAATTAATAACCGGGCTAAGTCGTTTAAGCCTGAACGTTTGCCATTTGATGAGTCTAAGGCGATGGCTTGCGCCTCTTTACCCTTAAGGATTTTACCAACCATTCCGGTTAACCGTGCGCCAGGGCCGACCTCAACAAAGGTGGTAATTCCTGAAGCATACATCTTCTCAACCTGCTGAACAAATTCAACGGGGCTGGCAATTTGATCGGCGAGCAACGAACGAATTGAATTACTTTCTTCAGGGTAGGGTGCCGCAGTTTTGTTGGCATAAACAGGTGCATCTGCGGGCTTAATTTCAACATCTTTAAGCGCGGTAAGAAATGGTTCAGATGCCGCTGCAACAAGTTTACTATGAAATGCTGCCGCAACATCTAGGGCAACGCAACGTAGACCACGTTCTTTACACAATTGCGTAGCACGCTCAATTTCACTACGTGAACCAGAAAGAACACCCTGACTTGGCGTGTTGCGATTGGCAAGAACAAGGTCGAGTTTTTCTTCGGTCAGCAGTTGTTCAATTTTATCCAACGATGATGAAACAGCGAGCATCGTCCCCTTGTCGCTGCCATCTCCCGCCATCAGTTCACCGCGTAATTGTGATAAACGGAATAGATCTTCACTGCTATAGCAACCCGCCGCACAGAGAGCGGTTAATTCACCATAACTGTGACCACCCCATGCATTAGCTGTAATGCCATAGCTTTTGATATAGTTCCACGCCCCAAGACTTACTGCTCCAATTGCAGGTTGAGCGACTTGTGTCGCCTGGAGTTTTTTCATTGCTGCAGATTGATCATTGTCAGAATAAACAGAATGGGGATAAATTAATTGATTTAAACCATTTTCAATATCGAGAGTATTGTGGGCAGTATTGAGTGTGTTCAGAAATTGGGGGGCATGGCAGGCTAAATCAACCAGCATTTGTGGGTATTGAGCACCCTGACCAGGGAAAAGAACGGCAAGTTTTCCTCGCTGGGTATTACTGCCATACCAAATACCTGTTGGCGTACTCGCCAACGTTTTATCGCTTGTCACTAACTTTTGCGCATTGGCTATTGTAGCGTTAAGTTCTTTGACTGACTCTACGACAAAAAGGATTCGTTGTGCGTCTGTAGAATTAAAATCGGCACGACTTTGTGCTGCAAAACGTTTTAATTTTGCTGCTGAAATATCAGTTGGGATTTGTTGTAATTGCTGTTGTAGTGAGCTTTTATCTGTACCACTTAATGCAATAATCTGTGGTGCTGTACTCCAGTCACACCTGTTCGATTCGCTCTTATGTTCCTCAAGAACACAATGGAAGTTGCTACCACCAAAACCAAAGGCACTAACAGCCGCACGACGAGGGTGGTCTGGATGTGATAACCACGGTCTAATTTTAGTATTAACATAAAAGGGGCTATTGCCAGTGGTGATCACCTCTTGTGGCTGATCAACATTGATGGTCGGTGGCAACACTTTACTGTGCAATGCAAGGGCCGTTTTGATTAAACCCGCTGAACCAGCTGACGCTTTAGTGTGACCGATTTGTGATTTAACTGAACCCAGAGCGCACCAAGGTGTCCCATCGCTCTCACCATATACATCGCGCAGGGCTTTTATTTCCGTCGCATCACCAACTTTAGTGCCAGTACCATGTGCTTCAACCAAACTGATTGTCTTTGGATCAATGCCCGCCTGCTGATATGCATCACATAATGTTCGTTTTTGACCATCGGCACTAGGCTCGTAAATAGCGCCTTTTTTGCCATCACTGGCGGTACCAATACCGCGAATCACAGCGTAAATTTGATCATTATCGCGTTCAGCATCTTCTAGGCGCTTGAGAACTACAAGACCAAGGCCTTCACCGATCAAAGTGCCATCGGAATGGCTATCAAAAGGTCGAATAATATTCGATGGTGATAGGGCTGGGGTTTTGCTGAAACAGGTGTACATGAAGATGTCATTAAAGGTATCAACACCGCCGGTAATGACCATGTCGCTACGGCCGCATGAAAGTTCCATGGCGGCCATATGTACCGCACTCAAAGAACTGCCACATGCAGCATCAATGACACTGTTTGTTCCACCGAGATCAAATTGTTTACTAATTCGACCAGCGACAACATTACCTAACAAGCCGGGGAATGAATTTTCCTGCCACGGCACGTAGCTATCCGCAATACGCTCAACCACATCTTGAGCAACGTCATCAGGAACACCCGCGCCGGCCAGTGCCGTGCGCCAAGCTGGATGACTTAATCGAGCGCCAAGGGGGATCACCATCTCGAGTGCGCCTGTTACGCCGAGCAGTACGCTCACTCTGTCGCGAGCAAAATCACCGGCAGGGTCGTAGCCAGCATCTTTTAGAGCTTCACGAGCGGCAACCAAACCTAACAGTTGTGAGGTGTCAATAGCCTCAAGAATATTGGGCTGGATACTGAATTCGAGCGGATTAAACTCAATGGGATCAAGAAATCCACCACGCTTACCGTAGGTATGATCAGGCCGTTTTGGATCGGGATCATAATGATCTGCAACGCGCCAATGCGATTCAGGAATATCGCTAATGCTATCGACGCCACCTTTAATATTGGCCCAAAAGGAATCTTTATTTTCAGCTTGAGGGAAAAGACAGCCAATGCCAACGATAGCAATCGGTGTTGCGAGTGCTGTCGCAGTGTTATTATTGGTTACGCTCTCTTTAGATGTGTTGTTCTGTGCACCCGAATTAGTCACGCAGGTACTCCTTGATATAGTCAATAGTTAAAGGGGCAAAAGATAATTCACTTGAATCAAAAGTTGTACCGTAACGGCGCAACTCATTGGCGCGAGTAAGCACTGCGGCACCAAAAAGGATATTCAAATTGACACACACCACTTGGCGCTGATCCGTTTGCTGTAGGAAGGTATCATGGGTCCATTCATTAAAGGCACCCATCGCTGGGCCACACCATACTTGAAAGTCCATTTTACGCCCAGTGTCACCCGCATTCGCCCAATGAGTCGCCTGACCTAAGTATGATCTAAAAACCAAAGCCATGAGATGCTTCGGATCGCGTTCCGCTCGTTCAACTTGGCGCGGGTCACGCTTTAGGAAAAATTCACGGGTTGCTGTCCAAATATCGGCAAGTGGGGCACGGAAAAAAGTTTTTTCGAGTTTTTCTTTTTCATCCGCTGGAATTTCATCAAGACTGTTATAGCTGCGGAAAATATCATACAGCTTGCTAGCTCTCATAGAGAACATTGTTCCACGTTTGAGCACTTGAACATTAACGCCCATCTCAAACATATCCGCAGCAGGGGCCATCGCCACATCTGCTTGTCGAGTTTCTGCGAGCATCGCTCGTACCATGTCAGAAGTACCCGACTCAATACACGCTTGATTGACTGTTCCCGTCACCAAGTAAGCAGCCCCCATTGCAATAGCTGCCGCAGCGGAGTGTGGCGTAGCAATTCCACCAGCTAAGCCAATACGGGGTGGTGTTGTATATTGATATTGAAGTTGTAACCGATCACGTAAAGAACAGATCGTTGGAAACAGTGAAAGAGTTGGGCGGTTGTCGGTATGCCCACCAGAATCCGCTTCCGCCGTGACATCTTCTGCCATAGGAATGTGACGGGCTAACTCGGCTTGTTGTTCTGTGATGATCTGTTGATCAAGGAGCTTTTTAAGCATTTTTTCTGGTGGTGGTGATAAAAAATGCTTTGCAACCTCTTCTCGGGAGATCTTGGCAATGATCCGATTCGGGGTAATAATTTCACCGGTATCATTTTTATGAATACCATGAAGACGATATCGGACGACATCAATACTCAATGTTAAAAACGCAGAAGCCTCAATGAGGTGGACATTGTTTTTGATGTAAAGATCAACCAGTGATCGCTCAAGGTTCGTTTCATTTGGACTATGGATTAAATTGACACCATAAGGGCCGTCAGGCAATGCTTCTTGTATTCGGACGATTGTCTCTTCAACGGTGTCTAACGTTAAGCCAGCAGCACCAAAGAAACCGAGCATACCAGCTCGTCCCATCGCTATAACAATCTCAGCCGAGGAGATCCCTTTGGCCATCGACCCTGCGACCATGGGGTAACGTAGTCCGTGCGTAGCCATGAATGCAGCATCACCACACCGACTTAGCTTAAGGGCCGGTACATAGCCAATCAGTGATTGCTGGCTTGTGTCAATATCTGAACCGATCTGAATCGTGCCAGTTGTATGATAATTTAAAGTGTCGTCTTGTTGAGTGACATAAACAGGAGAGTGGATCTGCGAAAGTGCCTGTTGAATTGTCAATGAAGTAGGTGGAGAGCTGTCCTGTGAACAGGGGAGCCAAGAACCAATTCTACACGCGGTATTATGAGGCAAGTTTTGAACCATAATTATCGATGCCATTCCATTGAAATTAATCATTAATAGATGAACTGTTCCCGATTGAACACAAACGACAATTATGCCACTTTCCGACCTTTAAGGCAAAAAAAAACGCTGCCCAAACTGGGCAGCGTTTTTTTCACTAACGATCTCTTTTTATCGAGAGTGCTATTTAAGCAAAGAATCGCTTTAGCAAGCCTTGGAAAGCCTGACCGTGACGCGCTTCATCTTTACACATTTCATGAACAGTGTCATGAATTGCATCAAGGTTAAGCTCTTTAGCGCGTGTAGCAATCTTCTTTTTACCTGCACAAGCACCATTTTCAGCTTGAACACGAAGTTCGAGATTTGTTTTAGTATCAGCACCAACAACATCACCAAGAAGTTCAGCGAACTTACATGCATGCTCTGCTTCTTCCCAAGCGATCCGCTTATAAGCTTCTGCAATTTCAGGGTAACCTTCACGGTCAGCTTGACGGCTCATCGCTAGGTACATGCCAACTTCAGTACACTCGCCAGTGAAGTTAGCGCGTAAACCTTCAACGATTTCTGCGTCAACGTCCTTAGCAACACCAATGCGGTGCTCATCAGCCCAAACAAGCTCAGCAGAGTCGTCTTGCAGCTCAAACTTATCTGGCCCTACGCCACATTGTGGGCAGCTATCTGGAGCAGTATCGCCTTCATGTACATAACCACAAACAGTGCAAATCCATTTTTTCATTTTAGTTTTCTCCTGAAGGAATATGATAATTAACTTAATTGGTTATATATAGCGGGTCGGTTTTTGTCAACAAAAAATTAAAAAATGAACCAATGACAAAGCTGTCCTCTAATGAAGCGTGTGAACATTTTCTGTCGTTGATTGTTGATTAAAGACCTGAGCAAAATTTATCTGTGGGATATGAAGCGGGGGGAATCCTGCGCGGCGGGTGATATCTGCAATCACTTCACGTAGGTAGGGAAACATCACCATTGAACAGTGACTATTGCAAAGGTTGTCAAGCTCATCTTCACTAAATGTTTGACCGAGCTCAAAAAGACCAGCACCTTCAAGGTCAATGGAAAAGGGTGCGGTTTTGTCATTGAAAATGATGGTAAGAAATACTTTGAGACGTTGACCACCAAGTTCGTGGCGAATTTTAAATTCTGTACGAATTTTAGCTTGGCCCTGATTGTTGAACTGACCGTTAAGGGAGAAGTTTAACTTTGATATGCGGAAATCGACAAATGTTAATTCAGTTAATGGGTTCATTTATTAAAAATAGCACTGCGAAACAAACTGTGCAAGGAGATCATTTTCAATATCGATTAAAGGGTGACTGAATCGTTCTCTTCATTTTTAAAATAAATCGCAGGAACAAGGCTGTTGGCTTCTTGCGCTAATGCTGAAGACTTGTTTTTACCGAAGAAATTAGCTGCGGCAAAAGACAGGCTGGTAACCGTTATCAAAATCAACACAATGGCCACGATATGTTCAGCTAAATGCTTAAAGCGGTTTTTCGTGTAGGGTTGGCACAATACGGATGTCGATTTGTGAGGATTAAACGATGAGTTATCGTGACGCTTTTTCATGCTACAATACGCTCCTAAATGGATACTAGTGATCGATTTAGCTCTTATCGGTTTAATTACCTCGAAAGATTAGGTTTATTTCTTTACAAAAAAAACGAATCTGACTAGTCTTATACGCCCTAAAAAATGTTGTATTATTATGAGGACTCAATGAATCAAAAAATGATCCGAAATTTTTCCATTATCGCTCACATTGATCATGGAAAATCGACCCTTGCTGATCGTCTACTCGAAGAGACAGGAACCCTGTCTGACCGTGAAAAAACAGATCAATTTCTCGATAAAATGGATATTGAGCGAGAGCGAGGAATCACCATTAAGGCTCAAGCGGTTTGCTTGAAATATAAAGCCGATGATGGCCAAGACTACATACTCAACTTAATTGACACCCCTGGACATGTTGATTTCACCTATGAGGTCAGTCGTTCTCTCACCGCGTGTGAAGGTGCATTGCTAGTCGTTGATGCCTCACAGGGTGTTGAAGCTCAAACACTTGCCAATGTCTATCTTGCATTAGATGAAGAGTTGGAGATCTTTCCAGTACTAAACAAAGTCGACCTCCCTGGTGCTGAACCTGAGCGGGTAAAAGAGGAGATTGAAGAGATCATTGGTCTTGATACCTCTGATGCGATTGTTGCTAGTGCTAAAGAGGGGATTGGCATCCACGACATCCTCGAACGGGTGGTGTCAAATGTTCCTGCTCCGACAGGAGACCCCGATGGCCCGCTTAAGGCATTGATCTTCGATTCTTGGTACGACACTTATCAAGGCGTTATTGTTATGATACGCGTCATTGACGGTGAATTAAAAAAAGGCGACAAAATTGAACTGATGGCAAGTAAGGGAACTTACGAAGTCCTTAAGGTTGGCGTTTTTTCTCCTGGTCCTGTACCACGTGATTCCC
>MAXR01000139.1 GCA_001751155.1 Desulfuromonadales bacterium C00003068
CTTGTTTCAACGGATGAACCGTTCTGGCGATATGTTGCGTGTTTCTTCAACGGTACCGAGCGCTACAGGCGAATCTGCTGCGGGCACCTTTATTCCAGCCATCCACCCCGATGGTAGAGTTGATCCAGTTATTAGTCAGGTGTTAACAGGTGACGTTTTTGTTGGTCGCGCTTACGTGGTGACAGATTGGTATTATACCGCCTACATGCCACTCTATGACAGCGATAAAAGTGAGATTGTCGGTATGCTCTATGTTGGTGAGCGACAATCTGACCTTGTTGCGTTGTTTGACGCCATTGAAAATGTTGCATTGGGTGACAATAACCATATCTTCATGTTGGAATCTGTTGGTGCTGGCAGAGGCCGTGCTTTTGTTGGTGATCATGTACATGATGAAGTAACGCAGCGGCGTTATTCTGAGCAAGACAATGATGTAACGGAATTTTTTGAATCGTTCCCTGAAGAGGATCTTTTAGCTCAACCTAAAGTTGTCAAGGTGGTTCGCAATATGGACCCAAGCGCGCTTGAACATTCTGGCGAGTACAATACAGTTATTGCGTATTGCTATTTTGCCCCGTGGGATTGGGTGATTGGTGTGACGTACAATTCTCAATATCTTGGTTCCGCACAGGCTCGACTTGATTTGATGTTAGATCGTACATTATGGTTGGTATGTGTTGTTGCATCCCGTTGGTTTACTTTTGCGTTGTTTATTGGCTACCGGTTGGCTGGTGATATCTCTAAGCCCCTTGAACAAGCCGTTACAGCGTTTAATGATGTTGGCCGCGGTGAGTTTGAGTTTCAGCTTGGGCCAACAAAGGGATATGAATTAGATCAGTTATACAAATCTTTTAATCTGATGGTGAAAAACTTACGCCAAGTAACCACTTCGCGTGATCAATTGGATCGTGAAATAAATGCGCGGCGGACGGTTGAAGCTGAATTGCTACAAACCGTTACCACCTTAGAAACAATCATTGATGAAGCGCCATTATCCATTGTTGTTCTCGATCTAGATGGTATTGTCTTGCTTTGGAACCCGGGTGCCGAACGGATGTTCGGTTGGAGCAAGGAAGAGGTCCTCGGTAAGCTATATCCATTAGTTCATAGTGAGATACTCGAAGATCTTGAAACGAATCGTAACCTTGTTGCTAATGGTCTTATCCTGCACGCAAAAGAGGCTCAACGGTTTAGCAAGGCGGGAGAACTGCTAGATTTACTTGTTTCTGCTGCCCCGATGTATAGCAAAAACAAAGGTGTGGATAGCATCGTTGTTATCCATGAAAATATTTCTCCTCTAAAATATGTTCAACGGCAACTCGAAGAGCGGGAAGAGGAGTATAAACTCCTGTCAGCTGAATTTAAGTCCATTCTTGATGGTATACAAGATGTTATCTCGGTCATTGGACCCGATATGCGCATTCGTTGGAGTAACCATGGCCAGCGGCGTTGGAGTTTATGTGATGCCAAAAGCCAACAGAATTCCTGTTACACATTGTGGAATAAAAATATTGAAATGTGTAATGGTCGTCCCGTACGCGACTGTTTTGCAACCGGTGAAATTCAATCCGCTAAAATAACCTCTCCTGATGGGAAAAAGTGGGGAGTTAAAGTTTTCCCTCAATGTGATAGTCAAGGTAGGGTTGTCAGTGTCATTGAGGTGGCAAGTGATATTAGTGAAGCCGTTACATTGAGAGAAGAGGCGTTACGCTCTGCACGTTTAGCATCATTAGGAGAACTCGCTGCTGGAGTGGCTCATGAAATTAATAATCCCAATGGTGTGATTATGCACAGTGCGCCGATATTAAAAGAGATCATTACTGCCACGCTGCCATTACTTGATGATTATTCGCAACAATATGGTGATTTTCAACTTGGTCGCTTACCCTACAGCCGCTTGCGCGACACGTTACAGCAGCTGCCTGACCGCATTATTGATGGTAGTCAACGGATAAAGTTTATTGTTGAAGACCTGAAGAATTTTGTTCGTGAAGAGAGCGATTCGCAACAATGCCAGTCCGTTGACTTAAACCATGTGTTAGCCATTGCCGTTCGATTAACCAACAACACGATCAAACAGGCCACACGCAATTTTGAAATACACTATGATGAAACGATTCCGCTATTTCATGGTTCCGCTCAACGGATCGAACAAGTGATTGTTAATCTCATCATGAACGCGTGTCAGGCACTTACTTGTGTTGATAATAAGATTACTATATCGACACGATTTGATTCAGAAAAAAAGATGGTTGAACTCGAAGTTTTTGATCAAGGTGCTGGCATTAAGGAGGAGGATTTGATTAAAGTGACAAATCCATTTTTTACAACAAAACGTGAGACTGGTGGGACGGGGTTAGGTTTGTCGATCTCCTCGCGGATTGTTGAGGAACATTTAGGCCTTTTGCAAATTGAAAGCACTGTTAACATCGGGACGAAGATTGTTGTTTCGTTACCTTGCGTTGAGGAAATTAAATGATGATGTCACAACCATACCCTTCTTTACCAATTTTGCTTGTCGATGACGAGCTCCAATGGTTAGAGAGTTTTAGTTTTACTCTTGAATACAATGCAGGGATAAATAATATTATCTGTTGTCAGCACAGTGATCAGGTCATGAAATTATTGCAGCAACAAGCTGTTAGCATGATTGTCTTAGATATGACAATGCCACCACCAACAGGGGAAGAATTGCTTCCGTTAATTAGTCAAAATCATCCTGAAGTTCCAGTTGTGGTGTTGAGTGGATTAAATCAACTCGATACAGCCGTTACGTGTATGAAGCTCGGAGCCAGTGATTATTTTACTAAAACAACAGAAGTTAGTCATTTGCTAGCAGGGTTAAAACGGTTATTACAGCAACAAGAGTTGCAGCGTGAGTTGAAAATCCTAAAAAACGGGCTATTGACAACAGAACTAGAGCATCCTGAGGTGTTCGAAAATATCGTTACTTGTAGCCCAGTCATGCACTCCGTTTTTAAGTATCTCGAAGCTATTTCAACAAGTCGTGAACCTGTTTTGATTACTGGAGAGTCTGGGGTTGGTAAGGAACTTATCGCAAAAGCTGTTCATCAATTAAGTTCACCTAAAGGGCCATGGGTCGCTGTCAATGTTGCTGGCCTCGATGATAATGCTTTCAGTGATACCCTGTTTGGTCATGTTCGTGGTGCTTTTACGGGGGCAGAGCGTAATAGAGAGGGGATGATTGCGAGAGCCAATGGTGGAGTTGTCTTTTTAGATGAAATTGGCGATCTGCCACTAACCGCTCAAGTAAAATTACTACGGTTACTACAAGAACAGGAATATTATCCTCTTGGTAGCGATACTCCCCGTAGAGTTGAAGCCCGCGTGGTGTGCGCTACAAATTGTGATTTAGTTCAAAAGCAGATTGAAGGAACTTTTCGCAAAGATCTTTATTATCGATTGTGTACTCATTTGGTTGATTTACCACCACTTCGTAATCGCCGTGAAGATATCCCGTTGTTGTTAAGTTACTTCTTGAAGTTGGCTGCGACAAATATGGATAAAAAAGTACCTACCTGCCCAGCTCAACTGACGATGCTATTAAATACCTACTCTTTTCCCGGTAATATAAGGGAATTCAGAGCAATGATTTTTGATGCGCTCAGTCAATATACTCAAGGGATTATGTCGATGGAAGTGTTCCGCAATGCCATTGGCCTTAGTGATCAGTGTCTTGCTAATAACGATGCAGAGCTGGAAAGTGACATCATATCGTCATCATTTCCAGAAAAACTGCCAACACTTGAACTTGTTGCTTCTCAACTCATTGATGAGGCCATGAATCGCGCTCAGGGGAATCAATCAATAGCTGCTCGTATGCTAGGAATTTCCCAACCCGCGTTAAGT
>MAXR01000140.1:0-751 GCA_001751155.1 Desulfuromonadales bacterium C00003068
TCACGTCATTCGACTAAGAACCGACGCCATCGACATCACCATAACGGAGCCACCGGCCACGCCGCCACAGCAACCATGGCTACCGGCATCAAAGTTTCTCATTGGTGATGATTGGCAGCATACACCGCCCACCCTCACTGTTGGTGAACCGGCAACGCGAACCATTATCACCACCGCTACCGGTCTAGCGGCGGCACAGCTGCCAGAAATAATCATTTTTTCACCCGAAAGTTTTAAGGTCTATCCCGATCAAACATTGCGTCGGGACCAGCTCGAAGCTACGGGTATTCGTGGCATAATGGAGCAAAAGGTCGCCATTGTACCCACCAAAGCGGGAACCTTTACCTTGCCTGCACTGCAATTAAAATGGTGGGATATTGGCAGCAAAAAATGGCGCACACAACAGACCAAAGAAGTGACGGTTCAGGTGCTTCCAGCTCAACGTGATGCCAGTCCAGCCGTTAATGTCAACGTGCCGGATCAACCTACGCCACCTAAATCGCCAACGATTGTTCCAGCACCAGCACTCGACACGGCCGCTGCAAAGGACAGCCCAGCGCAACCGTTATGGATGTGGATCAGCGCACTGTGCGTTGTCGGTTGGGGGATTACCCTGCTGTTGCTGTTGCGTTCGCGCAAACAGCAGCAGCAGAAAGTAACCTCAGCAGAGCATGAAACCGTTAGTGCCGCCGTGCCACAGAGTAAAGCACGAGACGAGGTGGTCCGCTGCGCGCGTGGTAACGAAGCGGCT
>MAXR01000140.1:764-4999 GCA_001751155.1 Desulfuromonadales bacterium C00003068
GCCCCGCTCTCTGACATCGAAGCATTTACTCAACAGGTGAAAGATCCATTACAGCAACAGATTCTAGGGTTGAATCGCGCCCTCTATTCGGCCAATGGAATGGAGACATGGGGCGGTGAAGAACTGGCTCAAGCAATCGAAAATTGGTCTGAGGACAACAACAATAAACCACAATCATCATTACCCGATTTCTACCCAAAGGGGTAATAACTCAGTATCTGCGAAAATAAAAAAGGCCTGCAAACAATGCAGGCCTTTTTTTATTTTATCAACAGATCAACCAGCTAAAATGGTTAGCTACTCGCTGCCATCTTATTTAACAAAACTTGCCGCCAGCTGCTTTAACTCATCAATCAATGCCGGTAAGCCACCCTGCTGACTAATTTCACACTGCTCAGCTAACACGGTATCAAGAATTTCATCAGTCGTTAATGGGTTTGCTAACACCACACGGAATACGGTAATGGTATCACCATGATAACGAGCTGGCTCTAAGCGGGTGCGCGAAACAAATGTCTTGCCTGCGGCGCGTTGCCGTTTTTGAATGACTTTGATAATGGTATCTAAAATGGCGTTGATTTTACGGCTGGTTTCAGGTTTGGCCTGCGCTAAAATCCGTTGTAACCAAGAGGGGTTATAACGATATGTCAGAATATTCAGTTCAGGAGCGGTGACCAACTCAAAATCATCGTGGCCATCAATACGGTTGGCAAAACGTTGCGCTCGCTCTATCCCTTGATCAATCAACAATTCATAGCCGCGACGACCAATAATGGACAGCCCCGCATGAACCAGCATCGCTTTACCGGGTCGTGACCCTTCAAGGGTATGACTACCAAGGTCTTTTGAACCGTGACGTAAAATGTATGCGGCATGATGTTCTATTACTGACAACGCGGCAGGGTCTTTAAACAACACCATTCCCGCGCCCATAGGTACATACAACTGCTTATGAGCATCAATGGTAACCGAGTCGGCGCGCTCGATACCACGCAACCGCCAACGATGGCTACTGGAAAAGAGTGTCGGCCCCCCCCATGCCGCATCGACATGAAAATGGCAGCCAAGCTCTTCAGCCAAATCAGCCATCTCGTCCAACGGATCAACACTACCCGTTTCGGTGGTTCCCGCTATACCAACGAGGCTCAAAACCCTTTTGCCCTCGCTCTGAACACGCTGACACGCAACACGTAGTAAGCGCATATCAACACGATTATTATCATCGGTATCCACAGCGATGAGATTCTCACGGCCGATCCCCAACAGATCAATCGCCTTACCAAGAGAGTAATGAGCACGACGGGAGACAAGGATCACTAAACCATTACAGTTCAGGTGCTGGAGTGCCTTAAACATCCCCTCTTGCGCTATCCCTTTAAAATCGCCGTCTGGGCCACACAAGCGATTACGAGCGGCCCACAGCGCGGTGATATTCGCGACGGTTCCACCCGAGCAAAAAGCACCCAAGGCACTTTGACTATCGTGAATCCAACGCTCATAAAATTCATCGTCTTGGTTATAGATCAAGCGATTGAGCATCGCCAACACTTGACGTTCCATCGGCGTAAACGCTTTTGAGGTCTCCACCTTAACCAAGTTTTGATTTAACGCGATCATGATGCGCGACAGCGGTAACATAAAGTAGGGCATTGCTGACGTCATGTGACCGACAAAGCCTGGCGATGCGGTATGAACCGACTGAGCGACCAATTTCTTTTTTACAAACTCGGTATATTCTGAAACGAAGGTGGGATTTTCGGGAATCTTTGAAAAAGCGAAATCAACTTCAATCTCTTTAAGCTGGCGCTCTAACGCGACAATATGTTCCTGCAAAAAGCCAGCAACGTTTTCGGAGATCGCCTGATCAATACTGCCCAATGTTGACTCACGCCCCTCATTGACAGTAAAAATCCGATATAAATTCTCAAGATTTGCTTGAGCGTTTTCTTTCATTGTTTTCATAACTCATTGCAACAGCACTTTTCAGTGACTTTCAACATACGGACAAAACAACCAGCGTTTTATATACCGTGCGCTTCGACCTTCTGTCAAATTCAAATCCAATTGACTTGTACATTAACCATATTAGTACCCAACATATGAGAAACAATCACATTGAGCACAACTATTCCAGCAATAGACACATATATGATGGTCTCGCAAAAACGAAGTTGCGGGCTTTACTGTTTACGCCGCGCCAGCCAAATCGTGTGTTTTTGACCTTTATTATTATGGGCACCCACCTGAATCGTTTCAACGGTAAAACCAACCTTCTTCAACCGTTCGGTAAAACTTCGATCATCCGCAGCGGACCAGACCGCCAGAATACCACGAGGTCGTAATGCCGCACAGGATGCCATTAACCCTTTATGAGTATAGAGCCAATTATTACCCTTACGGGTCAAGCCATCGGGGCCGTTATCAACATCCAAAATGATCGCATCATAAGTGCTTGAACCCTTGCGGATCAACGTACCAACGTCACCCTCAAAAACCTTCACTCGTTGATCATCCAAGGGACAACCTGCCGCCTTACCAAGCTCACCTTGATTCCACTGAATCACTTTTGGTACCAACTCGGCAACAGTGACCTGCGCCTCAGAACCGAGATGTGTCAAGGCGCTGGCAAGGGTAAACCCCATCCCTAAGCCGCCAATCAGTACATTTGCACTGGAACTGCCAGCAAGACCACTACATGCACGCTCAGCCAAAACATCTTCTGAACCGTGCATACGTGTTGTCATCAAGACACCGCCACCAACAATACTGATCATAAATTCGTCGCTACGCTGATGAAGACGTAACTCACCACCGTTATTGGGAATTGAGCCGACATCTAAAAGCTTCCATGGAGTCATACTGATGTTCTCTTATGAAAATTAAGGTTGAGAGACAGAAGGGTCACTAACACTTATTCTAACTTCCAATATAACAAATACTTTGAGACTAAAACAACATAAGTTATTCATTCCCCACAGAATGCGCCATTCTCGCTCTAAATCAGATCATCGAATAGCACGGCAACACTGAATACAAGTGTTAAACAATCCACTTAAAACATAGAAGCTTTAGAACTCCAACAGCACATTCACCTCAAAAAAACAACCCCATCTCTTCAAAACAAGAGATGGGGTTGCGATGTAACTTAAGGTTCAAAAAGGCTTAGTCGAGCAAGCAATCTTGCGAAGATTGACGTTGACCGCGGGAACCACGGTCACCGTTATCCATGTTTGCCCCATTCGCAGTCGCTAAGCCCCGCTCCCGTTCGGTAGCGACAATTGCATCGACCTCTGCTTGAGTGAGATATTGCGCAACGTATTCTTCACCATTTAAGCTCAGTTGATAAACAAAACTTCTCAGGTGATTACGTGAACCACGCAGAAGGTTTTGATACACAGTCTGAATATCTTCATTATCGGTCAGTGCAAGATATTCTTGCAGATCATAAATATCCAAATCTTCAATTGTGGCCCCAACCTGCAGCGCATCGACAAGAGAAATACTCCCCCTATTTACCAGAGCATCAAAAAGGTCCTGCATGCTATCTGAGTCAAAGGTCGCAACAACCTCAAATTCCATCGGAAGTTCAACTTGATAACGCTCCATCAATGAGGCAACGGCATCCATATGACNNCCATAAAGGGCAGAGTAAACATCACGAGCAACTTTTTCCTCTTCGACCATATGGAGCAGATTAAGTTCATCCTCTACACTCAAGACACCAATTGGAAGTTGGTCAATCAAACACTCAACGGTTCCCATAGGAGCCGTCATCTGTTGCCCACCGCGCCCTCCAGCAGCACTACTAAATGATGTCGTTATGAGCAATAACAGAATACAGAAATAAATGATGTGACGTTTCATAGTGAATCTCCTTCTAAAATGAGAAAATAAGCTGAACTACTCAGACAACAACTCACGGTCAACAATTACCTTTCTAACTTTCAAGTTATGTGCCACATCCAGCAATCCACTTAACCAAGTAATAACAATGACATTATTACCAATACACTCTCTGAGATGAACCATCAGATATCGACAAAACGGCAAATAGGTCGACAATTTTGTCGAAATATCATCACGACAACAAACATAAAGAAAACTGTGTCGCACAACAGCAAAGTTAGCAAAGCTTCCCGTTGGGATTCAGACATTCAGAGAAGTTAGGGAAGAGAAGTACGTATACATTGACAAGCCCCCCCTTGTTCATCGTCTTGTTGAAGAGGGTAAATATT
>MAXR01000141.1:0-260 GCA_001751155.1 Desulfuromonadales bacterium C00003068
GCGGGAACATAAGTAACGGGTATCTCTTCATCAATAGGGCGGTCTTTCGGCACCTCTATTTCGGCGGTCAATGCACTACCACCGATTTTACGCATATCAATATCGATAACTAGATGCTGATCGACACCAATAGTTGGGGCAAATTTTTTGGCTTTCTCTAGTTCGATACTATGTCGTTGACCATAATTAAAACTCAATGCATTGGGTTCAAAACCATCAGCTTGAGCCATGGCGATACAGGTCGTTGAATCAAGGCCACC
>MAXR01000141.1:309-11163 GCA_001751155.1 Desulfuromonadales bacterium C00003068
CCACCTTTTACACAGTTATATCATTTCAAATTACTTCTTTACCGACAAACCCTGTTTTTTCACTGATTTTAATACAAAAAAGGGCTTGCTGAGTTAACTCAGCAAGCCCTTACATCAACTCTGTCGACGTACAATTAATCGTCAGCCATGCTCTTAATTAATACTTGACCACCATACGCTGCATTCTTTTGTACTAATTGATCCGCCGTAACACCATCATGGTTTTTAAACGCTTCAATAATTTTATCGTGTTCTTGGACTGATATTTCCATCCGTCCAGGAAGGGACAACGAGGCAACCCGTAAACGAATAAATTTTTTCAACAATTGTTGTATCAGTTCGAGTAATTTTTCGTTACCAGAGGCTTTGATAAACAGCTCATGGAACTCATTATGAATACGAAAAAAAGACTTCACATCGCCAGCTGTAGCTAATCGACTTAATCGCTCGTTTATTGCCACAAGACGATCAAGTTCTTTATCTGTTAATTTTTCAGCGGCTAATCGTGCAGCATAGCCCTCTAAAATACTTTTTATCGAATAAAATTCTTGAACATCTCGCTCAGACAAAGAAGTAACTACGGCACCTTTACGTGGTACAACCGTTAAATATCCTTCTGACTCGAGCTGTCTAAATGCTTCACGAATCGGCGTGCGACTAATTCCGTACCGTTCTGCAAGGTCAGGCTCTGATACACGTTCGCCAGCCTTCAACGTTCCCTTGAGTATTGCATCACGAATATTTTCCAGTATTTTTTCACGTAACGTTTGGTGGCGCTCAATTAGTTTTTTTTTCATGTATTCCTCAATGCACAGCAAACGACCCTAGTTCAAGCAACTGTTCTTTTTCAGATTATATATGTATACAGTATACATCACAACAATTGTTTAAACATTAGCGCATGTTGAGTTTTTAATTCTTCACGGTGTTTTGTAACCGATACTGAGACAATCCTTGAAAAATAGCAAACACACCGTTACTGTTAGAGATTGGAGGTGTTATGAATCCTATCCGTAATATTATTGTTTCGTTGTTCTGCTTAGTATCAATACTTCTATTTGGCACGGTTAGTTACCATAATATTGAACACTGGTCTTATATTGACGCTCTTTATATGACTGTTATCACCCTTTCAACTGTTGGCTTTCGCGAGGTACACCAGCTTTCTGAGGCCGGTCAAATTTTCACCATTATTATCATTGTATTTGGTACAGGTGTTGTTGCTTATGCAGCGGGTAGCGTCATACAATTGATTGTTCAAGGGCAATTTCGCCAAATATTGGGGAGAAAGAAATTGTTACAGAAGATTTCAAACCTTGAGAACCATTATATTATTTGTGGCTACGGTCGAATTGGTAATTTTATCTGCCATGAATTTCAGGCCAAACCAGTTCCATTTGTTGTGGTAGAAAATAATCCTGAATTATGTGAAAAACTACTTGAGGATGGCATCTTTTTCATTCATGGCGATGCGACCGACGACGATACGCTGATTAAAGCAGGGATAACACGAGCCAATGGTCTGATCACTGCTGTTACCTCGGACACGGCTAATGTTTACATTACCTTGACGGCCCGTGGCTTAAATCCTGATCTTTTTATTCTCGCCCGTTCCGGAGAAAAGAGCACTGAAAAGAAACTGATTCGTGCTGGAGCGAGCAAAGTGGTGTCACCCTATACCATCGGTGCTAATCGAATGGCACAAGCCATCTTACGCCCATCCGTAATGGATTTCATTGAGATTGCCACCGCACATCAAAACCTTGAATTACAAATCGAGGAGATCTGCATCCATTCGAGTTCTAACTTAGTCAATCAAACCTTGATGAGTTCAGATATTAGAAAAGAGTTGGATATTATCATTGTGGCAATTAAAAAATTAGATACGGAAAAGATGCTATTTAATCCGTCATCTCAATCACTTATGGAAGATGGCGACACCCTGATCACTCTCGGTGATCCGATCGCCATTAAAAACTTAGAGAAAAGGGCACGAGGGGTAGTAAAATAGTTTCTATGGTGATTTAGGCCACAAAAAAAGGCAGCCAAGGCTGCCTTTTTCTTTAATACTATGTAAAATAAACCGCTACTTATGGCCAGCAACCTGAATACGAATAATCGCACGCTCAAGAGCCGATTCCATAATACGGAAATCTTTATCTTCAGGCTCAAGCTTCTTCAATGCATCTTCCGCACGACCTAATGCTGCCTTAGCCCGAGCAAGATCAATCTGATCTGCTGGTTCAGCTGTTTCTGCGAGAATAATAACTTTATCATCCTCAATCTCAACATAGCCCCAGTTTAGAGCAACGTGAAATGTGTTACCACCTTGACGATAGGTTAATTCACCAATCTTTAAGGTCGTCAACAAAGGAGTATGATTTGGTAAGAAACCGAGCTCACCAGCAACGCCAGGAGCAATGATTTCGTCAACCTCTTCACTGAGAACTCGTTTGTACGGAGTTACCATCTCCAATTTAAGTGTATCTGCCATGAGCATCATCCTTTATGGTTGCGGGCGATTTACACCGCCCTCAAACTCAATCGATTAAGCTTCCAAAGATTTGGCTTTTTCAATTGCCTCTTCGATGGTACCCACAAGATAGAAAGCTTGCTCAGGAAGATCATCATGCTTACCTTCGAGGATCTCAGTGAAACCCTTGATGGTATCTTTAAGTTCAACATACTTACCAGGTGAACCGGTAAAGATCTCAGCAACAAAGAATGGCTGAGAAAGGAACTTTTGGATCTTACGAGCACGAGCAACAACCTGCTTATCTTCTTCAGAAAGCTCATCCATACCAAGAATCGCAATGATATCTTGCAAATCCTTATAGCGTTGCAATACAAATTGAACGTCACGAGCAAGCTTGTAGTGAACATCACCAACAACTTGAGGATCAAGAATACGACTTGATGAATCAAGTGGGTCAACCGCAGGATAGATACCCAGCTCGGCAATTTGACGCGAAAGAACCGTCGTTGCATCCAAGTGAGCAAACGCTGTAGCCGGTGCAGGGTCAGTCAAGTCATCAGCAGGTACATAGATTGCTTGTACAGATGTGATTGAACCTTTATCAGTTGTTGTAATACGCTCTTGAAGCTCACCCATCTCAGTACTTAGAGTTGGCTGGTAACCTACCGCTGATGGGATACGACCGAGAAGTGCCGAAACCTCAGAACCAGCCTGAGTAAAGCGGAAGATGTTATCAACGAAAAGAAGAACATCCTGACCTTCTTCGTCACGGAAGTATTCCGCAATCGTCAACGCAGAGAGGGCAACTCGAGCACGCGCTCCTGGAGGCTCATTCATCTGACCATAAACAAGGGCAGTTTTGTCAAGAACGCCAGATTCCTTCATCTCTTCCCAAAGGTCATTACCTTCACGGGTCCGCTCACCAACGCCAGCGAATACAGAGAAACCACCATGTTGCGAAGCAATATTATTGATAAGCTCCATGATAAGTACAGTTTTACCAACACCCGCACCACCAAAGAGACCAATTTTACCACCACGAGCATATGGAGCAAGAAGGTCGATAACCTTAATACCTGTTTCAAACGACTCAACTTTAGTCGATTGACTAACAAAATCAGGAGCTGGGCGATGAATGCCCCACTCTAGATCATTGCCAACAGGACCAGCCTGATCAATCGGCTCACCAACGACGTTAAGAATACGACCGAGAGTCTTTTTGCCAACTGGCATTACAATTTGCTTGCCAGTTGCGAGAACGTCTTGACCACGGATGAGACCTTCTGTGGCGTCCATAGCGATAGTACGGACAGTATTCTCACCTAAGTGTTGTGCAACTTCAACAATAAGGTTCCACTCACCGTCACCAAGTGACGGATTGGTAATTTTAAGAGCATGAAAAATTTCAGGAAGCTTACCCGCTTCAAACTGGACGTCTACGACAGGACCGATGACCTGTACAATCTTACCTTTGTTCATGAGAAGTACTCCTTTTATACCCCAACGTATGGAGATATTCGTTACTTAATTGATTCAGCACCAGAAATGATTTCCATCAATTCACTGGTTATCGCAGCCTGACGAGCGCGGTTATACTGCAAGGTGAGTTTATCGATCATCTCTGCAGCATTTTTACTTGCACTGTCCATACTACTCATCCGAGCACCTTGCTCCGAAGCAACAGATTCGAGCAATGCTCTAAAAATCTGAACTTCAATGTACTTCGGTAGAATTGATCCAAGAACTTCATCACAACTTGGCTCGTAGATATAATCTGCTACATAACCTTGCTCCTCAGAAAGTTGCGGATTAATCGGCAACAATTGAGTGGTTGTGACTTCCTGGTTTAAAACACTGAAAAAATGGTTATAGATCATGAAAACGCCATCAAATTGACCATCAATGTAATCTTCAACAATCTCACGGCCCAGCAACGAAGCCGTTGCATACGTGATATTACCCGTCAAATTCTCATAGACTTTGTCGATCACAATATTAGGACGATTTTTTAGTGCTTCTTTGCCTTTACGACCAATGATCCGTACAGAGTACTCATCAAACCCTTCGGTTTTCTCTTGAACGAATGCCTCGGCTGCCTTGGCAATGCTGCTATTAAAACCGCCACAAAGACCACGATCCGCTGTCATAATGACAATAAGCGCACGCTTTTTCTCACGCGTTTCTAATAGAGGGTGCTCACTCTCAGTATTTCTCTGCGCCAAGCCGGACAGCACGTCCTGCATTTTATTGGCATAGGGGCGAGCAGCGACTACAGCCTCTTGTGCACGGCGCAATTTCGCAGCAGAAACCATTTTCATAGCTTTGGTGATCTGCTGTGTATTTTTAACGGATCCGATCCGTTTTTTTATGTCCTTCAGATTTGCCATTTTTGCATCCTCAGGTAATAGTCTAAGCTACAAACTGACTTTTGAATTCGTTAAGTGCAGATTTAATGCGCTCTTCTAACTCGGCACTAATTGCTTTCTTTTCATCAAGCTCAGCCATAACTGCAGCATGCTTACTATCCATAAAGGACAACAATTCTGCTTCGTAGCGTTGAACTGACGTCACGTCATACTCATCAACAAAACCATTGTTTACCGCATAAATAGCGATAACCTGTTTGGTTACTGTCAAGGGCTGATATTGACCTTGTTTGAGAATTTCGACCAAACGCTCACCACGGAACAACTGTTGCTGCGTTGCCGCATCAAGGTCAGAACCAAACTGAGCAAACGCTGCCATTTCACGATATTGAGCCAAGGCGAGACGCAAGGTACCAGCAACTTGTTTCATCGCCTTAACCTGAGCACTACCACCAACACGCGATACGGACAGACCAACATTGATCGCTGGACGAACACCAGAGTAGAACAGATCTGTTTCAAGGAAGATCTGACCATCTGTGATTGAGATAACGTTCGTTGGGATATATGCAGAAACATCACCCGCTTGTGTTTCAATAATTGGTAGAGCTGTCATTGAACCAGCACCTAACTCATCGTTAACCTTACAAGCACGCTCTAACAGGCGACTATGGATGTAGAAAACATCACCAGGGAATGCCTCACGTCCAGGTGGACGACGGAGCAACAATGACAACTGACGATAAGCAACCGCTTGTTTAGAAAGATCATCATAAACAATCAATGCATGCTTGCCGCTATCACGGAAGAATTCACCCATGGTAACACCGGTATAAGGTGCGATAAACTGAAGAGGTGCAGGGTCAGAAGCTGTCGAAGCAACCACAATGGTGTAATCCATTGCGCCGTGCTGTTTCAGCTTATCAACAACCTGAGCAACAGTTGAACGCTTTTGACCAATCGCAACATAGATACAAACAACATCTTGTCCCTTTTGGTTAATAATCGTATCAACAGCAACAGCTGTCTTGCCTGTTTGACGGTCACCGATAATCAACTCACGTTGACCACGGCCGATTGGTACCATCGCATCAATCGCTTTAAGACCAGTCTGCATTGGCTCATGAACGGATTTACGAGCAACAATACCAGGAGCCTTAACTTCAACTTGGCTATAGGTGTCTGACTTGATCTCACCTTTGCCATCAATAGCGATACCGATACCGTTGACAACACGACCGATCAAAGACTCACCAACAGGAACACGAACAATTTGTTCGGTTCGCTTAACAGTGTCACCCTCTTTGATATGCTCTGAATCACCAAGGATCGCAGCACCGACGTTGTCAGCTTCAAGGTTAAGAACCATACCCATGGTACCACCAGGGAACTCAAGAAGCTCACCCGACATCGCTTTATCTAAGCCATGAATACGAGCGATACCATCACCAACTGAGATAATGGTGCCTGTTTCACTTACTTCAACCTCACGGCCAAAGTCCTGAATTTGCTTCTTAATGATTGCGCTAATTTCTTCTGCTTTAATTTCCATGAGTACTTCCTAACCCTTCTTTAAGGTATCTTCAATCCGCTTTAACTGGGTTTTAATGCTACCATCAAATACTTTGCCACCGACTTCAGCTTTCATGCCTCCTAGCAATGAGGAATCAACCTTTGTTTGTAGGTTAATCTTTTTGCCAGTTTGCTGTTCAAGTCCTTTTTTAATACTATCAGACTGGGCTTTAGTCATCTTAACTGCCGATGTAACACATGCCCGAACAACTCCGGATATCTCATCAGCAAGGGCTGTATAGTTATCATAAATTTGGCCGACATACTGAAGGCGATCTTTAACCGTCAGTAAACCAACAAATTTTTGCATGCCATCTGACAACTCAAGCTTAATGCCGATATCTGACATAATTGCTGATTTACTTTCAACCGCAACAGTCGGACTCTCCATTAAGGATTTCAAGTCGTCTTCACGAGCCAACAGGTCACTGACACTTCCTAACTCAGTACCGTATTGCTCTACCAATTTTTGTTCAACAGCTAACTCGACAAGAGCCTGAGCATACCGTTTTGCTATCGCGCTAGTACTCAATGTAGTTCTCCTACCTTAAGCTTATATTCTTCAACCAACCGAGATTGATCTTCCTTATTAACCGCTTTTTTCAAAACATCTTCAGCGATCTGCACTGCCAATGTGACTGCTTCCTGCCGTAGTTGGAGACGGGCTTTTGCAATCTCATTTTCTGATGTCTTTTTTGCTTCTTGCTTAATCTTCTCTGCCATCTCACGAGCTTCAGCAACGATACGCAGTTTCTCTGCTTCAGCTTCCTCTTTAATTGAACCCTTTATGGTTTCAATTTCGGATTCCGCAGCGGTGAGTTTTGCATCATATTCTGCATATTTAGTTTCAGCAGCTGCTGCTGCATCACTTGAAGCCGTCAATGCAGTCTCGATCCCCTCACGGCGACCAGCCAATGCATTCTTTAATGGCTTTGATACAAAATAAACTAATATTCCAGCGGTGATACCAAAGTTGAACACGCGCCACATAAAGTCTTTGAGCAAAACGCCACTATCAACATGGTGTGCATCACCAGAAGCAATGGCTACACTAGCTCCAGCAGCTAGAAATCCAAAGCTTGCTGCTGCTGTCAGGGCTTTCTTACGTCCCACAATCTTGTCAGCAAACATTACTTAACATTCCTTCCTAGGACTTTAGATGCAATCGCACTTGCAATAGACTTTGACTCTTTTGTCAAAACCTTACGCGCTTGATCGGCTTCTACAGCAACACTACTCTTAAGGTCTGACACACTTTTGTCAGCAGCACACCGTGCCTCACCAAGAATAACTGATTCCTCTTTAGCTGCTTCAGCACGTAATGTTGCGGCCTGAGTACTGCCCTCAACTTTGGCTTGTTGCAACTTGGTTTCGTAACGTTCCATTTTCTCGTTTATTGAATCTTCGAGATCACTTGCTTTTTTGTGACCACCATCAATTGCATCCTGCCGTGCACTCATCACACTGCGTAAAGGACGATACAATAGAATATTGAGTACTGCCATCAGTACCAGGAAATTTACGAACTGCACCAACATGGTCCAATCAATGCTTATCACTACGTTACCTCTTTTCTTCCTTTTTCATTCATCTTGAATTTTATTTACTAGAAATACTCTAGGAACGCTCCACTAACAATAGTTGACACAAAAATACCCTACTGATTAGAGCAGGGCATTCCTATCATGCTGCAACGTCATTTGTCAACACATTTTGCAGATTGTATACAGTTCACCATCGCGCAAACGCTTATCTACACAACATTCATGTAGTCCAAAATTCGCTGCAACTCTTCATTATTGTAATAACTGATCTCGATCTTACCACCATCGTTTTTTGCTTTTATTTTCACCTGTGTGCCAAGGTTCTTTTTTAAAATATTTTCTAAATGCTGAACTTGGGGATCAACCACGACCTTCTGCTTGGGCTCATCCTCTAATTTTTCAAAATTTTTGATTTTTGCCACAAGTGCTTCTGCAGCACGTACTGACAATTTTTTGCTTTCAATCTGACTACCCACTTCAACCATATCATCGTGCTCATCAAGAGATAGCAAGCAACGAGCATGGCCCATACTCAACTGGCCATTCAATACACTTTCCTGTATCGATTCTGGCAAATTGAGAAGACGTAGAGTGTTAGCCACAGCTGATCGACTTTTACCCACCCGCTTAGCTACCGCTTCTTGTGACAGTTCAAAGTTATCGATTAAGTATTTATAAGCAATCGCTTCTTCAATGACATTTAAATCTTCGCGTTGAATATTTTCGATCAGGGCAATTTCTAAAGCCCAATCTTCGGATACATCCTGTATGGTCACCGGAAGTTCCGTTAATCCAGCTTTTTGTGCGGCGCGCCAGCGTCGTTCACCAGCGATAATCTGATAGTGATCATCGACCCTGCGCACGACCAAAGGCTGAATAACCCCTTTTTCACGAATAGATGCAACAAGCTCATCCATTTTATGGTCACAAAAAAACTTTCGTGGCTGATTAGAGTGCGGTTTTAGCTCCTCAATTGCACACAAAAAGAAACGACCATTGGTCTCTGGAGTTGCGGCACTAAGGAGTGCCCCCATCCCTTTTCCTAATGCTGGTCTTTTAGCCATGACTTCCTCCAACGAGAACCTCTCCTGCTAGCTCCATATAGGCCTGTGCTCCACGAGAGTTAATATCATAAAGCAACACTGGCTTTCCATGACTTGGTGCCTCAGAAAGTCTAACATTGCGAGGGATAACGGACTTAAAAACTTTAGGGCCAAAATGATTACGAACTTCCTCACTGACCTGATGCGAAAGATTATTCCGTTTATCAAACATTGTCAGAACAATTCCTCTTAATATCAATTTTGAATTAAGTCCTCGTTGTATTAAATCAATCGTTTTCATCAACTGGCTCAATCCCTCCATCGCGTAGTATTCGCATTGCAACGGAACAAGCACAGAACGAGCAACAACTAGACAATTAATCGTTATCAACCCAAGAGAAGGTGGGCAATCTATAATTATATACTCATAATCATCTTGTATTAATGCGATTGCCTGCCTTAGGCGATACTCTCGCTCGCCAGCATTAACCAGCTCCAATTCTGCACCAATTAAATCTGTGTTTGAGGGCAGTACAGTTAAGCATGACAATTCTGTTGCAACGAGACACTTTTCAACCAATGAAGAATCGTGTAAAGCATCATATATGGTATACTCTAGCTCATCCGTTGCCACCCCAACACCACTACAAGCATTACCCTGGGGATCCATATCAATCAGGAGAGTTTTTTTTTCGGCAGCAGCAAGAGAGGCTGCAAGATTGACAGCGGTTGTGGTTTTACCCACTCCACCTTTTTGATTCGCAACGGCTATAATATCCGCCATAATTGGCTCCTATAAAAAATGATAGGTTCCGATATTAACACACTCGTGTTTTCGAAAACACATAAAATCTATTGAAAAACTGACTCGTTGGTACGCTTTATTTCAATCAACACCCTCTTACTTTTTGACGGTACCAAAACAACCTCTTTACGGCTTACTACCATCAACCCTAAACGCTGTAACGTGTCTGCTGCGAGCAACAGTTCATCGTCAGCAGCGGAACCCTTCATTGCGATGATCTTGCCATTGGAATTCAAAAAGGGTGCAGCTATCTCGACAAATTGAATCAGTGATGTAAATGCTCGAGATATAACAATATCGAACTGACCTGCCATCTGTTCTTGCAATGCTTCAATTCGTTCTGCATGAGCACTAAATTTTTTAACACCCAAATTACGAACACAATGGCGCTGAAAACTTATTTTTTTACTTACAGAATCAACGGAATCAACAGTCAAATTCTCATAAATAATTTTCAAAGGAATCGAAGGAAATCCTGCTCCAGAACCAATATCGAGAACATGTTCGTCTCCTTCAACAAAACAACTCGACAACAATGAATCGACAATATGTTTTTCCCAACACTGATCGATATCAACAATTGATGTGAGGTTTATTTTACGGTTCCACTTCAACAATTCTGCTAGATACCATTGCAGCTTTTCAAATTGATGTGAATCCACAGTTACATTCGGCTGTAGCTGTTCATTTAATTTTTTAATATCCATCATCGCGATCTAAGCATCACTGACAAAATAGAAATAGCAGCAGGTGTTACTCCAGGGATCCTTCCCGCCTGGCCTAAAGAAACCGGCCTTACCTTCTCAAGCTTTTCTCTCACCTCAGCAGACAAACTCCCCACAGCAGCATAGTCAAATTCAGCAGGTATCCTTACCGACTCAATCTTATTATACTTTGCAACCTGATCTACCTGTCGCTTTATATACCCTTCATATTTCGTCGCAATTTGCAATTGTTCCGTAACTTCGCTAGACAACCTTGCTAAGTCATCACAACGTTCAACCAATTGAGAGATGGTAACATCCGGACGTTTCAAAACATCACGATA
>MAXR01000141.1:11288-11495 GCA_001751155.1 Desulfuromonadales bacterium C00003068
TGATCAGCATTATCTTCGCGTAACAATAGGCGATATTCTGCACGAGAAGTAAACATACGATAAGGCTCTTTTGTGCCTAAACTAACGAGATCATCGATAAGAACACCAATATATCCCTGGTCTCTTTTCAAAACTAAAGGCTCCGTACCCCTTACCTTCATTACCGCATTAATTCCAGCAATCAATCCCTGTGCAGCTGCTTCTTCA
>MAXR01000142.1 GCA_001751155.1 Desulfuromonadales bacterium C00003068
TCGGTATTTTGCGCTTTAGAGAAGACACCGACCATAATGAACAAGATCAACAGTGAAATCATCAAAATAGCTGGAATAACTTTAAATTTACCTTCAGGATTGAGGTTAGCGACCGCAAATGCGTTGCTAGACATCAAGACAAAGAATAGGGTCAAGCCCCAATGCATCATTCTTTTCATATCGAGTTCTCCCTTTTCTTTATTTGTCGTATTCAGACTCAAGCTTATCAATAAACTTACAGTAGATGAAGCACAGGGCAATAAACAGTGCGATCAAAAACTGTGATGAGTACCAGTAATGGAAAGGAAAACCCATGAACTGAGTTTCAGTCAGGAAGCTCATTCCTGAGACCTGCGTGATCACCTCTCCAGTACTCAGCGTTAGCTCGACTGTATCATTAGGATCTGCAACAAGCTTTAAAAGAAAGAGAAAACCATAAACGGCTACAAACCAAACAATAATCAGTTTCTTTTTCATAGCCACGTCTTTTTTCATGAAGTCGCCGACTGGCTTGAAAAAGTTAATATTAATATCTTTACTCATACCCATACCTCCTTAGTGTAAAAGTTTGCAAGGCACCACCCTGACAAACCACATAAACTTAAAACAATTAATTACGCTTAAACCGTGTTTCTTTGACTGAACCCTCCTTTCGGTCAATCGAGAAATGTTATCAGCAATAAACTCTATGATTCCGATGATTGTCTTTCACCATTAATACGTGAATACATTGAACGTCGTTTTTTAGGACTATTCTCGATGTGATCTTGAAAATAAGAGAAAACAAAACATATCAAAGCACCACCAGTGATAATTCCGCCCAGAATATAATATAATGTATCGTCCATCTTGAGCCCCCTGTTTAACCTCATTGGCTACATAGCAAATGCAACCCGTTACGGCCTTTAATCTAAAAGAGTGTTTCACTTATTTATTTTTATCCCACACAGACCTTTTTCGGTCAAGTAAAATGTTGTTATAAAACCGAACAGTAACAACAAGAGCCAAACAACATCCGCACAATACTTAGACAATACAAACAAAACAATAAGTGATAAAATCAAATAAAATCATAATGTTACAGGAGTATAAAGCCCTTCTATTTTACATTTAAACTGTTTCAAAACATAAAACATAGAATTTTTACAAGTAAGTAACTCGCAAAAATATGTGTCATTTTTTAATTGAATCGCCATTACGATATAACAGTCTATAACGCACTATCTATCAAGTGTAGTATAAATTAATCAACTTGCAACAAACGTTGATCTATTTTTGTCAACAACAACGATTTCTTCTGAAAACGCAAAAAAAAAGCCCTCTAAGAGGGCTTTTCATCATCAAAATAATAATTTAGTTACAGTGCTTTAGGGCTCTTATCGATCTCTTCATGCATGCAGATGTTGATTGCATCCACAACACCATCAACACCAAAGTTTGGCTGGCAGGTAATCAAGTAACACGCTTTGTCGCGGCCAGGAAAGGCGACAACGGTAGTGCTTTGTGCGCGCTCGCCACAGAGTGCCTGTTGAAACAGAGGATTAAACACTCTGTCAAAAAGAGCATCGCCAACGATACCCTGAAAGGTCTTGCCTAAAACCTCTGCTTCCAACAATGAGACACACTGACAAAACTTTTTATTCACCTTACGGTAAATAAAATCAGCATCAACAACAATAATTGGGTTTTGCACGCTATCAATAAACATCTCTGAATAGATCCGGCTCTCATCGGCTCGAGACTGAATCACAATAATACCAAGTCCAGCACTTAAGCCCTCTAAAAATTGGATATCATCGCGAGTAAACAACCCTTTTCTCTGATCAAGAATACGCAGCACACCAATCACTTGACCACGGTAATTGATCGGCACCAACACCACCGAGCCGCCGGCATCTTCTGGGCAACGGGCACAGTCACACAAATTAAGTGCTTTTTCTTCGGCATCAGACAGCGATTCACGATCATTCGACCAAAATACACCGCCATCGGTTTTATTCAAACTGGTACTATCCATAGAGCCACCAATAATGTCGCCGCAGATACATCCGAGCTTACCTATATGCTGCTCTTCGGTGACCATGTCATCTTGACAACCAACAACGCGGTAGGAGCGCTGCTGCTCACTATCAGTGAGATAAAGGGTAATACCTTCAATCTCAGTAAAGTGACGCAGCAACAACACAAAATCACGGTACATTGTCGTCGCCAGAGTATTTTTTCCCAGCAGTTCGAGCATGCTTAATAACAGTTTTTGTCGCGTCTGAAGCTGTGCGCTCCGCTCACTTCCAGTCGCTAAACCAACAACTGGAAACGACAGTTCTGAGTCGTCACTGTCATTGATTGCTTCATCGACTCGAAATACCGTCTGAAAAATCTCGCAGCTTTCATAATCGCCACTACAATAATCGTACGCCTTTTCGATATTCTCACTGCTTAAATTACGACAATAGCAGTTCGTCATTGGTGATTTCATAAAAGGGCACACACCCCTTTTTTTTGGTTTTACACTCGACACCCTTATCTCCTTCAAGAGCTTCTAGCAGCCCTCTAAATCATAATCATTTATGGTAACGCAACTAATTTCCTTTTCGCACACAATCTAAAGCACACTTTTCTAGCCCATGACGAGCAAGGTAATCATTCTCTAGCTCTTCAACATAGAATTGATCTAAGCCACTATTGAGAAGAAAATCTTCCCGCAACGCACTATCATTCTCTGCAATAATCACTGGAAACATCTCTTGCAGATAAAACAACTCTTTTTCAACATTGATCATCACCTCTTTATATAAGGTGACAGGAAACGATGTATCAAGCACCCCTTTGCGCTCAAGGACAGCCTCAACTTCGTTCTGCAACACCACACGATCTTCCCAACTGACAGATTGCGAATATTTATTGCGCAACTGATCTTTGACAGCAGTCAATAAATGACCATAAAGTGCTTCGTTTTGCGTAATCGCCTCTAAGTTTTCTAATAACGTCAACATCGGAGAATTCGAATGCAATGCCTTCCGAAGACACAGAATTTTTTCGCGGCCATACGCGCCAAGAAACGAATTCGTGAGTAAACCTTCGAATAGTAATGCTTCAAACAAGTTCTTTTGCAAGCGTTCCAATGCTTTATAACTGCGCTGTAGGGCATACAGCATCTGTTCATTAATGCGAACCCCAACCATAAAGGCGAGATTGTTGATTTCTGTCGCTGAATTTTCATAATGATCAAAGTAATCGATGATGGATGTGATCCGTTCCAGCAAGGCGACATCGGCGCCAGCATGAACACGTTCATCACAGGACTTGCTTGTCTCAAGCAAAATTTGATCAAAAAGATAATCTCTATTTTGCATCGCTTGGCGCTTGTCAAACAGCAAGCGCACCATATCATCGCGATTAACTGTGAGTTCCAACTGCTGATTTCCCGACAACAAGCTAGATAGAATTTCACGCGCCTCGGCAATATAATCCTGCTCTTGATCGACCATTTTTTCGTACTTCAAGTTGTCGTCCAAGGGCGCAAACAAAGCCACTGGAATTTTATTTCGTGTTGCCAACGTTTTAAGCCGAGTCAATCGTGCGTTTTCCTGCCGACTGATCGTGCCGTTGTGATGGCAGGCAGTGAGAATACTGCGATACTCATCCACAACAACGCGATTATCACGATGGGCATACATCACCGCAATCCGAATGCGTTCCTGCTGATGCTCACTAATCCCTAGCCGTTGTGCAAGGACTTTTAGGTTACCGTATTCACTATCGGGGATGGCACGAAAGGTGAAATAAAGGTTCTGAAACAGATCGTAATAGGCTTGATGTTTCTTGTTGATTAGCCGCACAAGGTAAAAGTGGCTTTTATGGCCAAGCAAGCCAAACATTTCATCAACCAGTCGCGCATCATCATCATCGGCAACACGTGGTGTTCGCTTTAACAAACGACCCAACAATGAGAGCAAACCCTGCTGCTGCGTTTCTAACGCACCATAAATTGAACCGGTAACAAAGAAAAAACAATTACTAATCGCATGGCCCTCTTCAAAAATTGTGTCATAGGGGATACGCCCCATGGTGTCATCTGAAAAAGATAGATCGCCACCACTTTGATAGCTTGCGCCAAACAGAACTAAGCGGTTGCGCACTTCAGGCTTGATTAAATCCGCTAAAGGTTGATCGATGCCATACATATATTCACAAAAGCTGCCACCATTACCCCAGTGGCTCAACCCTGTCAGATCAAGGCGCATCTCATTACCGGGTGAAAAAATGCGCAGATCTTCCCCATCGCGTTCATAAAAATGACAACATTCAGCTCCGCGAGCTGCGACGGTTACAAAATATTCAATCGTATCGTCAACATGTCCATGTAAACGCAATTCCTGCTGCATTAGAATCACCTTTGCCGCAATCGCGGCAGCTAAATAACACCTTTAATTACAAATTCTTGCCATCATTTAACGAAATGGTCAAGCCATCGTAAGCGAACTCGACCCCTTTCGGCAATGATTGTTGATGAAGACAATAATCGACATCGTGGCTCAGATGAGTCAAAACCACTCGTTCAGCCTTCAATTTCTGCGCGATGTCAATGGCCTGCGATACACTAAAATGGGTGGGGTGATTACGAAAGCGTAAGCCATCAATCACCAACACCCGCAGCCCTTGTAATTGGGCTACAGATTCCTGCGGCACGACACTACAATCTGTTAAATACGCCAGATCTCCGACACGGTAGCCCAACGCAATCTCATCACCATGCAGCAATCGAATCGGTACGATCTTACGGCCAAACAGCGACAGCGTATCATCGATAACAACTCCTTTGAGTCGTGGTCGAAAACCAACCTTTGATTGTGACTCAAACGCATAGCGAAAACTAGTCGTTAAATGCTGGATCAGCTTCTGCTCCCCATATACGGGAAGAGGCTGAGCAGGAGATCCATTCAACACACGCAGATCATCAATACCATGAACATGATCAGCATGGTTGTGGGTATACAGCACAGCATCGACCTGAGTAATCCCGTATGACAAACACTGCTGTCTTAAGTCGGGAGAGGAATCAATCAGTATTCTATAACCATCCCACGACAACAAGGCACTACATCTGCTGCGCTGGTTTCGTGGTTCCGTGGAGCGACACACGTCACAAGAACAGCCAACAACGGGAACACCGGTACTAGTTCCTGAGCCTAAAATTTTAATGGTTACGTCATCAGACACCAGTCACCTCAATCGTGCTAA
>MAXR01000143.1 GCA_001751155.1 Desulfuromonadales bacterium C00003068
ACCATAATCACACTCAAGAGCGCGATGATGCAGATAATGCGTGTCGTTCCTTTCATGTTTCATTCACCTCTCTTTTGTATTACCAATATTTCAGCAAGGACATGTGAGTGGATATTCACCCCAGTATGTCTGGTTCCACAGCAGTTTTGTCACATCGCCCATGTTCACGCCGCCCCCACCAGTTACATCTGCAGCGCAGGGGTCAACCGGATATTGTCCCCAGTAGGTCTGGTTCCACAGCAGTTTTGTCACATCACCCATNNAAGGTGAGGTTGAGTTTATATCTCCCTTGACATAGAGCGCATTCGTGAAGTTCAGGAAACTTTCGCATGAAGAGTTGTTGCAGCAGAGGGTGAGTTTACCAACGTATATATGACCACTTATCGGTAGATTCGGCGGCCCCACTATAGTGGTGAACCGGCAAATCCCTGAACTGGGGTTAGAATACGTGACACTGGCATTGGGACCAACCAGCCATCCTGAACTTGTATTATCAAAACTCGGAAAGTCCTGGACACAGTTTGGATCATATTCGATATCAAACTGAGTTGCGGTTGCATTATCCGTCTCGTTTATGTCGGTGTAGATACCCACATCCACGCAGCCGCCATAGCCTATTGCAATGCTGCTATCCGGAACTAATAACAGCTTGTTCTCTGTCGCAGTGGCTGGCACTGCAAGCACCATGAGTATCGTAGTAAGTGCTAGTGCACTTAATGCGATTTTATGATGTTTCATATTGTTTTCACCTCTTAAAGACATCTACCGGCACATATTTTCAGCAAGGACATGTGAGTGGGTATTGTCCCCAGTAGGTTTGATTCCACAGCAGTTTTGTCACATCACCCATGTTCACGCCGCCTCCGCCNNCCCATGTTCACAGCACCGTCACCGGTCACATCACCGCAGACAACCGCTGATCCGGGTCCGACGGTGGCGTTTTGCTCAAAGCCACCATCGCCCACCTCAGTCGCAGAGACGGTGTGGTCAAACTCGGTCGAGTTGCTGCCCTTGCTCACAACAAAGTGCAGCACGTTTCCTGCACTGACATTATCAGATGAAGTCTGAATCTGGTAATAGTTCGAACCCGCATTCGCCTCTGCAGTGAATACCTCACCTGTGTATTGGTTTGTTACCGTCACACTCGGATCGTTCACAGGATTGCCATCGGTGTAGTTGACCCAGCCACCGATTAGGAATGGTGCTGGCTGCGCAGCCGCGAGTGCTGCGATCGACATTAATATGCCCAACAGGGCAATGATACTCCATTTCGATTCCATCGTTTACCTCCATTACTTTCTTGTTATGCTTCGCATTGTTACACCAAGCAAGAAGTTTCTCATTGGTGATCGTTCCTTCTTCGATACCAGCATCATTGCCAGCACCATGATTATGCCCCGTGGGGCGTTTCCAATTTCCTTCATGTTATTTACCTTCAATTTGAATATCTGTCAGGAATCGCCTATAGCTGTCCTGTAAAATGTTTTTTAGCTCTGTTGCGCTCATTTCTGCCATATCTAAACTTATTTGCCTTTGTTTCCGTCTGGCAGTTTCCTGCCCGTTCTGTGCATTTCCGGCACATGACTTGTGCCCATGCGGGCAAACCATAAGTATTAGAAAACCCAGAGAGAATGGATGCCCATCGGCATCCGGGGTTTGCTGATACAGGTCGCAAGCATGTTAACGGCACCTGACGCCGGTGGGCTTTTAGGTGCATCTCTTTCATATAGTCATGTCTAAAACGCTAATTTTTTTGCACTTCCTGATAGGTAAGCATCAACTGCAACACTCCAGCAGATACTGCTCCAATATCTGTCGCACGTCGTTCATTGTGACTCATATAATTCCACCTACCTACGCACTGCTCGAATCCGCCGGCGTATCTCAGCCGCATTAACGGTGTGCTCAAACCCAACCAAGTTATGATTGGCAGTTGCCCCAGCCACCGACCCGAAATGGTGCTGGCTGCGCTGAATCATTATTCGCTGCAACCGCCATATTAAGCGGTGTAGAGTGTCTAAAT
>MAXR01000144.1 GCA_001751155.1 Desulfuromonadales bacterium C00003068
GCTCGCAAATGGGCAATTCCATTTGTGAAATCTGGTATCCTTTAGGAAGATCAGGATAAAAATAATTTTTACGGGCAAAAATCGAGCGTGGCGCGATCTGGCAATTGGTGGACAAACCTGCTTTGATAGCATTTTCAACCACCTGTCGATTGAGCACAGGCAACGCACCCGGTAAGCCTAAGCATACGGGACAGGTTTGCGAGTTCGGTGTGTTGCCAAACTGAATGGAGCAACCACAAAAAATCTTAGTATTGGTGGTCAACTGGACGTGAACTTCAAGTCCAATAACGACTTCGTATTTATCTCTCATTTTGTATCAACCTTTCAAACAGCGACTATAGCTCTGGCTGTTGACTGTGCCAATCCGTTGCTTGCTCAAACGCATACGCTGTTTGCAACAGTTCTGCTTCACCAAATGCTTTACCCAATAATTGAACCCCGATAGGCAGCCCTTTTTGCGAGATGCCACAAGGCAGACTCATGCCGCAAATACCGGCCAAATTGGCTGACAAGGTGAAAATATCGGACAAGTACATTTGTAACGGATCGGACGTTTTTTCACCAAGGCCAAATGCTGCAGTCGGTGCAACAGGGGTTAAAATACAATCAACCTGTTCAAAGGCTTTGGTAAAGTCTTGCTGAATCAAGGCGCGAACTTTTTGCGCTTTAATATAGTAGGCATCATAATAACCCGACGACAGCGCATAAGTACCAAGCATGATCCGTCGCTTGACCTCATCACCAAAACCAGCGGCACGGGTTTGCGAATACATCTCAGCCAAGCCGTTGCCTTCATCGACACGCTGACAATAACGTACGCCGTCATAACGAGCGAGATTACTCGATGCTTCAGCCGTCGCAACTACGTAATAACATGCCACAGCATATTTGGTATGCGGCAGACTCACTTCAACAATTTCAGCGCCGAGTTCCTTATACTTTGCCACGGTGGTATCAATCGCTTGCTTAACGTCGTCATCCAAACCATCGATGAAATACTCTTTCGGCAAACCTATTTTCTTACCCGCAACACCTTGGTCGATCGTGGCTAAATAATTAGGTACTGGCAGATCGACAGAGGTTGAATCGGCAGGATCATAACCGGCAACGGCGCCAAGCATGATCGCACAATCACGGACATCGCGTGTTAGTGGCCCAACCTGATCAAGGGATGACGCGTAGGCGATCACACCATAACGGGAAACGCGGCCATAACTTGGCTTCAAACCAACAACACCACAATGGGAAGCAGGTTGACGGATAGAACCACCGGTATCAGTACCGAGGGTCGCACCAGCTTGGCGCGCTGACACACAGGCAGCAGAGCCGCCCGATGAGCCACCGGGAACGCAATCGGTATTCCACGGATTGCGCACAGGGCCAAAGGCGCTATTTTCATTGGAACTGCCCATAGCAAACTCATCCATATTGAGCTTACCGACGATCACCGCCCCCTGCTCTTTCAACTTGCGTACCGCCGTGCCATCATAGGGGGGAAGGTAATCACCCAATATTTTTGAAGCGCAGGTGGTTCGAACACCCTCGGTGACGAAAATATCTTTAAGGGCCACGGGAATTCCCGTTAGCGGCTGAACATTGCCTGCGGCGCGTTGCGCGTCGGCCTCGCGGGCTGCGGCGAGCGCTTGCTGGTCACAAACCGTGATGAAAGCATTGATCTGCTCATCGGTTTCTTTGATCTGCTGTAGGAATGCTTCCGTCAGTGCCACAGCTGTTGTGGTGCCAGCGGCTAACTGCTCTTGCATCTCATGAATGGTTAAATCGATTAAAGCCATTTCAACTCCACGTGCTGACCATCGAAGATCAGCTTAAATATAAAATAAATCCCTATCAACTGCGGGACGATATCTAACGTCCAATCTCAAAGGATATTCTTCCTGGTATTTATTCGATCACCTTAGGGACGCCGAAGCAGCCATCGACCTCATTGGGCGCATTCGCTAAAGCCTTTTCAGCACCGAGTGATGCTGTTACCTCATCACAGCGGAAGGCATTTTCCAACGGCACAGCGTGGGCCATCGGTGTGATGCTATCAGTATCTAATTCGTTCAACAGTTCCACATGACCTAAGAC
>MAXR01000145.1 GCA_001751155.1 Desulfuromonadales bacterium C00003068
GCGTATCCCTGTCGAGGTGGATATTGCGAGTGAATTTCGTTACCGTCAACCTCTGGTCAGCGATAAAACGCTAACGTTGGTCATCAGTCAAAGCGGCGAAACAGCAGATACCCTCGCTGCGCTACGTGAAGCGCATGAGCGCGGCGGCAAAGTTGTTGCAATTTGTAATGTCGTTGAATCATCCATCGCCCGTGAAAGTGAAGGGGTGATCTACACCCATGCCGGCCCCGAGATCGGCGTTGCATCGACTAAAGCATTTACAACCCAACTCGTCGCGCTATTTTTATTTGCTCTTCACTTGGCGCAAACGCGACAAACCCTGACGACGACAAAGGTACAAGAGCTAATCAGCGAGTTACTAACACTGCCGCGCAAGCTGGAAGAGACCCTTGAACTTGACGGTATTATCGAACAAGCAGCGCGTAAATTTATCCACGTGCACGATTTTCTTTATATCGGTCGCGGCAATCAATATCCCATTGCTTTAGAGGGAGCTCTCAAGCTTAAAGAGATCTCCTATATTCATGCTGAAGGCTACCCCGCAGGTGAAATGAAGCATGGACCGATCGCCTTAATTGATGAAGAACTGCCTGTAGTGGTCATTGCACCAATTAATGCAACCTACGAGAAAGTGATCTCCAACATGGAGGAGGTTCGTGCTCGTGGTGGTCAGATCATCTCTGTTAGTGATTCCAATTGTCCAAGTTTGCTCGCCGCTTCTAACGTCGCATTTCGTATTCCAACCATCTGCGATGACTTGATGCCAATCATCACCTCGATCCCGCTCCAGCTATTGTCTTATCATATTGCTGTTTTTAAAGGGACCGATGTTGATCAACCGCGTAATCTTGCTAAAAGCGTTACCGTTGAATAAAAACCTGAAGACTGAGTAAACCTTTCATGACAACTCTCTATAAAATTTTACGTTGGCTGGCGTGGTTAACCCTCGCCGGCGGCATCGTTTCACTCTCTGCAGTGGCTGGAGCTTACTTCTACGTCGCCAGTTCGTTACCACATTTCGCCACTCTCGCAGATTACCAACCACCTGCGATCACCCGTGTCTACAGTGAAGATGGCCAAACAATTGCTGAGTTTTACGAAGAGCGACGCATTGTCGTTCCCGTAAACCACATGCCACAAAAATTAATCCAAGCCTTTGTTGCTGCCGAAGACTCTAATTTTTTTGAGCACCAAGGGATTGATATTATTTCAATTTTTCGCGCAGCACTGAAAAATATTAAAGCTGGCGGAATCGTTCAGGGTGGCAGTACCATCACCCAACAAGTGGCGAAAAGCTTACTTTTAACTCCAGAACGAAAGTTTTCGCGAAAATTCAAAGAGGCAATTCTTGCATGGAGAATGGAACAACGCTTTTCTAAGCGTGAGATTCTCTATCTTTATCTGAATCAAATTTATCTCGGCCATGGCGCCTACGGGGTTCAAGCGGCCTCTGAAAACTATTTTGACAAAAACGTTGAGGATTTAACACTCGCTGAATGCAGTATTTTGGCGGGGTTACCCCAAGCACCAAGTCGCTACTCACCTTATCGACATTATAAGCGGGCTAAAAACCGTCAACTCTATGTACTCAGACGGATGCTCGCCAATGGTTACATTGACGACGAACAGGCCCAGAACGCCTACGCAACCGAATTACAAATTCATCCACGCGCAGATAATTCTGCTGCAGGGACAGGGTATTTTTCAGAGCAAGTTCGCCGCTACCTTGAAAATGAATATGGCAAGAAAAGCCTCTATACGGGCGGGCTACAAGTCCATACGACAATGAACTTAGCAATGCAACAGGCCGCCCAACAAGCAGTACGTCAGAATTTACATAACCACGATAAACGGCAAGGCTATCGCGGTGTGGTGCGTCAGCTTAGTGAGCAGGAAGCCTTTGCGGCAATTCAAGAGCAAGAGCTTCAACTACAAAAATCGCCACTTAAGGTGGGGGAAATCGTTGAAGCGATCATTACGGGAAGTTCTGACACTGAATTAGCCCTCCAAATCGGTTCATTTTCAACGTCGTTAGCACGTAAGAAAATAGCGTGGGCAGGTCCTTTTACTATCATTTCAGCGACCACAGAACCTATTATTCAAGAAACAGAATCAAAAGGATCAATCATCAGTATTGGTTCAGTGATTTTGGTGAAAATTTTAAAAATTGAAAATCAAACTCTCGATGTTGATCTATTTCAACAACCGCTTGCTCAGGGTGCTTTGCTTGCCATGGATCCTCACACTGGTTTTGTTAAAGCAATGGTGGGTGGATACGATTTTGCCACCAGCCAGTTTAATCGGGTACTTCAGTCAAACCGTCTACCTGGTTCAGCCATTAAACCTCTCATCTACTCTGCTGCAATTGACAAAGGCTACACCACAGCTTCAGTAATTCTTGATACACCACTTATCTTTAAAGATAAAACAGCGGACGGCGAAGAACGCGAGTGGAAACCAAAAAATTATGGCAACAAATTTTCCGGTCCAACCTCTTTGCGAAAAGCACTGACCCACTCGTACAATATAATCACCATCAAATTATTAAACAAGATTGGCATTGGTTACACTGCCCGCTATTTAAAAAAATTGGGAATCACATCACCAGTAAATCGTGATCTCACTATGGCTCTTGGCTCAAGTGCTGTTACCCCGCTTGAACTCGCAACAGCCTATTCCGTTTTCGCCAGTGGCGGTGTTAAGACTGCGGCAAACTATATCACTCGAATCACAGACAGAAACGGACGAATTTTACAATCAATTGATCCTGCTGATTTTCCGCATGGTCTTGCTGAAGATCAAAAACTGATTCGACTTGAACGCCAACGCGTTATATCCAAACAAACAGCGTGCCTTGTAACGAATATGCTTGAAACCGTCGTCCAAAAGGGGACAGGCTGGCGCGCAAAAGCACTTAAACGACCCACCGCTGCTAAAACAGGAACAACGAACAACCTTAAAGATGCATGGTTTGCAGGTTATATTCCGCAATTGGTGACTGTTTCATGGGTAGGGTACGATCAAGAAAGATATCTTGGGAAAAATGAAACAGGCTCCAAAGCGGCCGCACCAGCATGGGTAGACTTTATGAAACATGCAGTAACGCAACTTCCCGCTGAAAATTTTTCCATTCCTGATAATATGGAATTCCACCCCATCGATCCCAAAACGGGGCTTCTTGAACCTGAAGATAGCGTTACAGCTCATATTGAGATGTTTTCACCGGGAACCGCACCAACTCGCTATGCTTTAGACGAAGACAAACTGAAACCTCAAGACTTTTTCCGTCTCGACTAAACGTTTCATATCGCCTCTACGACAAAATAAACGCCCCAACCATCACTAAGTATGGCTGGGGCGTTATACATTCAACACGGTGTCTTTTTAAGCCTTCAACTGTTATTAAAAACATTTCGCGCATTGTTTTTCTACCGGACAACATTCACAGTCGGGTTTTCTAGCTTTACACACAGCTCGACCATGATAAATAAGGAGATGAGATGTGTGACCCCATTGCAGGGGCGGGATCAATGCGCACAACTCTTTTTCTATCTTTTCCGGATCCACAAGAGTGGTCAAACCAAGGCGAAATGCGACACGCTTAACGTGGGTATCGACAGCAAACCCAGCAACATTAAATGCATTGCTTAACACCACATTTGCCGTTTTTCGGCCAACGCCAGGCAGAGTCACCAAATCTTCCATCGTCGCGGGAACGACTCCACCGTAACGAGTACATATAATTTGTGCTGATCCAACGACACTTCGAGCTTTATTGCGAAAACAGCCCACCGTGCGAATCACCTCAGCAACCTCTTCAGGACTCGCAGCAGCATACTCTTCTACGGTTCGATACCTTTTAAACAGTTGCTCCGTGACAATGTTTACCCGAACATCAGTCGCTTGAGCTGACATAATAGTGGCAGCTAACAACTCGAAAGGTGTTCTGAAGTTCAATGAGCAATGAGCATCTGGATAAATTTTATCGAGTATTACTAGTAGATTAGCGACATTTTGTTTAGTTGGATTAACTCGTGATTTTGACATAGATGACCACTTCTTATTTCTTAATTATTGAGTTTATCCACTTTATACACAATGTTATCCACAGCTCTATAAAGGATCTGTTGCAATTTCCATCCTTGATTGTAACGAATCTTCTACCGATAATGAGACACGATTATCTAGAATCTCAACATCCAAAACTATGGGCAAGTGGATGGTTGCTTTACGGGCTGGCCCACTTCGATCAATATGGATAGCTAATAATTTGATATGATCGGTAGCATAGACGCGGTCACGACTTAAGATAGGAAAGTATGATGGATAGGTGCCGCGCAGAAATGTAGGCGATAAGCGTGTAAATTTATCTTGAAACTGATAGTGACCTGAAACCCAAATACTATCGAAAAAATCACCTAGAATAAGTGACGGAAATTGAAGACTGTGTGTTTGAAAGAGATCAAGACTTAACAACTTACGAATCTGTTCAGGACGCTTGAAAAAAGCACCCTTCATCGCAACATTCAATACATTGAAGCGACACTCACCATTCGTATGCTCAGAGTACATACAACCCGCACCATATTCAAAATCATAGGTGCGACTAATTTTAATTGATCGTTTAGATAATAAAACTAATCCGCCTGATTGGTTCTCCTGATTGTTCGTGTACAACGAATAACCAAATTGTGTCGCCAAACGACGACAAACAGACAAACTCGTTACATTTTGTAATGTAATCAAGTCAGCCTGCCAATATTGTATCGTGTGGCATAATGCCGATGAATCACGGCAGCCTTGCAGATTATACGACATGATGCGGATCGTGGTCATAATGGCCTCATTGTCCGCGTTGAGCCCTACGACTATTTACTTTTTCTCTAGTCGCTCAATCGCTTGAATCATTACGGGCTTTAAGGGGACATCACTCATCCCTTTTTTTCTTCCCGTTGCAACGGTTGCTATGGCATCAACAATATCCATCCCCGATGTTACTCGACCAAATACAGCATAGCCATAACCCTGAGTAGTTTTAGAGCGGTGGTTTAAAAAGCGATTATTTGCATGGTTTATAAAAAATTGACTTGTCGCACTATCAACCACCCCGGTGCGAGCCATTGCAATAGTACCGCGCTCATTTTTTAGGCCATTCGCGGCTTCATTTTTAATTTCATCACCAGTAATTTTTTCGGATAAACTTCTGGTAAAGCCACCACCTTGAACCATAAAGTTTGGAATAACACGATGAAAAACCGTATTACTATAAAAGCCTGTATCAACATAATGTAAAAAATTTGCTGTAGATATCGGTGCTTGTTGTTGATTTAACTCAACCTCGATATTACCCATATCTGTCTTAATAATAACAAATGGCTCTGCAATACAAATGGTCGGAACCAATAATACTAAAAAAATCAAAAAGGCTTTCATGTGGGATATCCCTTTTTTTAAATATATTCTGATTTTAATTCACGTTGCATTAACTCTACAACAACTTGACGCGGATCTTTATCTTCATAAAGAATAGCATGCATTTCAGAGATAATAGGAACTTCAACATTCAGCTTAAGTGCCAATTGATAGGTTGATAGAGTTGTCTTTACCCCTTCTGCAACCATCGACATCTCAGCTAAGATATCATCCAAAGAGCGCCCCTTACCTAACGCAATACCAACGGTTCTGTTTCTCGATAGATCACCTGTACAGGTCAACAATAAATCACCCATACCTGCGAGTCCAGAAAAAGTCTCCGCTTTAGCTCCCATAGCCATCCCCAACTTTTTCATTTCAGCTAACCCTCGTGTTATCAACGCTGCCCGTGTATTACAACCATAGCCCAAACCATCACAGACACCCGCAGCCAGGGCAATTACATTCTTTAGAGCACCACCAAGTTCTGTGCCGATAACATCATTGTTGGTATAAACACGAAAATATTCTGTGTTAAAAATCTCCTGGACCTGATTACAAATTTCATTGTTTTCAGCAGCAGCAACAACAGCGGAAGGTTGTTCCAATGCAACTTCTCGGGCAAAAGTAGGCCCTGATATAAAAGCCATCCGGTCATGAAGTTCGACTGGCAAAATCTCTTTTAATACATCTGACATCGGTAAAAGAGTTTCATTTTCAATCCCTTTTGAAGCAGAAACAATAATCGCATCTGATCGTATTCCGGCAACAGCTTGCTTAACGACCAAACGCATCACCTGGGATGGTGAGACCAACAACAGCAGATCTAAGCCAGACACATCTGAAATTTTGGCACTAAACGTTAGGTTATCTGATAATTGAATGCCAGGTAAATAACATTCATTTTCATGTGTTTGCGACATCTGCTCGACAAGATCTTCTTCATATGCCCACAACACAACAGAGTAGCCCTTCTTTGCCAGAAGGTTCGCTAAACTTGTTCCCCAGCTGCCAGCTCCGATCACACCAATTTTCATTTTTTTACCTATTTGGTTATTATCACTCATAGAGATCACTCTTCGCCATCATCACTAACAACTTCTTGGTCATCAATCTCTTGAACGTCTAACTCTTCATCTTCTTCTTTTTCAGCAAGTTTCGCTACAGCAACAATACGTTCATCATCCTCAAGGACCATTAAACGAACCCCTTGAGTATTACGACCAATAACAGATAATGCGGCGACTCTCGTTCTTAATATTTTGCCGCGATCAGTAATAAACATCAAATCTTCATCGTCAGAAACAAGTTTTATATCAACAACATTACCGTTTCGTTGCGATGTTTTTATCGTAATGATCCCTTTTCCTGAACGGCTTTGCACACGATATTGATCCAAGTCAGTCCGTTTGCCATAGCCATTCTCAGTAACACTAACTAAGGTTGCAGAGGTATTATCTGTAACTACTTCCATACCAATAATGTGATCGCTGCCCTCTAATTGCATACCGCGAACACCACGAGCTGTTCGTCCCATAGGTCGAACATCTTTTTCAGCAAAACGGATTGATTTACCATGATTACTGGCTAAAACCACATCCATTGTCCCATCTGTTATCCGAGTAGAAACAAGATGGTCACCTTCGTCTATGGTCATTGAAATAATTCCACCTTGACGAGGTTTAGCGTACGCCATGAGTTCGGTTTTCTTAACCACCCCGTTATTCGTTGCCGCAATGATAAATTTATCATCGGTAAACTCTTTAACGGTAAGAATACTCATCACTTTTTCTTCAGGTGCAAGTTGTAAAAGATTTACAATGGCTTTACCTCGAGCTGCGCGACCGCCCTGTGGTATTTCATGCACCTTAAGCCAATAAACTTTACCTTGATCCGTAAATACTAAAATATACGAGTGAGTTGAAGCGATAAACAGATGCTCAACAAAATCTTCCTCTTTAGGTCGCATCCCTGTTTTGCCCTTACCGCCACGACGTTGTGAGCGATAAAGTGAAACTGCATTTCTTTTGATGTAGCCAGTGTGCGACACTGTAACAACCATATCTTCTTCAACAATCAAATCTTCGATAGATAGGTCTTTAGTTTTTGCAATGATTTCGGTCCGACGGTCATTGGCAAAATTACTTTTTATTTCAAGTAGTTCTACTCTTATTATTTTAAGAATTTCTACTTCACTACCAAGAATCTCTTTTAACCGTGCAATTTGAGCTAAAACCTCTTGGTATTCATTGAGAATTTTATCGCGCTCTAAACCTGTTAATCGATGCAAGCGCATCTCAAGAATTGCTTGAGCTTGAATATCGGAAAAATTGAATCTTTCAATCAGGCGCATCTTAGCTTCAGATGAATTGGCTGAGGATTTAATGATCGTGATTAATTCGTCAAGATTCTCAAGAGCAATTTTCAAACCCTCGAGAATATGGGCTCGTGCTTCCGCTTTTTTCAATTCAAAAACACAGCGCCGCGTTACAATTTCTTTTCTATGATCAATAAAATGATCAAGAACTTGGCGCAATGATAATATTTTAGGCTGCCCACCAACAATGGCTAGCATGATGATACCAAATGACGTTTGCATCATAGTCATTTTGTACAGTTGATTTAAAACAACACCAGCTACGGTATCTCTTTTAAGGTCAATAACTATTCTCATGCCATCGCGGTCTGATTCATCTCGTAAATCAGAAATACCTTCAATTTTTTTCTCTTTAATCAACATCGCAATTTTTTCAATCAATCTTGCTTTATTGACTTGATACGGAATTTCGTTGACGACAATACTTTCGCGACTCGTACGACGATCAATCTCAACGAGCGCTCGTGCACGCATCTGAAAGATACCACGACCACAGCGGTAGGCATCACGCACATCATCTTGGCCAAGAATAAAACCGCTGGTCGGTAAATCAGGACCTGGAATTATTTCGACCAATTCATCAAAACTTAATGTCGGATTATCTATAATTGAGACAAGAGCATTAATCACTTCACCGAGATTATGAGGCGGTATCTTTGTTGCCATACCTACAGCAATGCCTTCAGACCCGTTCACTAATAGGTTAGGGAACTTACACGGTAAAACTAAAGGTTCTTTTAAGGAATCATCGTAGTTAGGACCAAAATCAACGGTTTCTTTTTCAAGATCAGCAAGAAGTTCAGATGATAATTTAGACATACGAACTTCTGTATATCTCATCGCCGCTGCCGAATCACCATCGACAGAACCAAAATTACCCTGGCCATCAATCAAGATATTTCTCATAGAGAAACCTTGAGCCATCCTTACTATTGTATCGTATACAGCAGTATCGCCATGTGGATGGTATTTACCAATAACATCGCCTACGACACGCGCTGATTTTTTATAAGGTTTATTATATTCATTACCTAATTCATGCATGGCAAATAGTACACGACGGTGTACTGGCTTTAAACCATCTCTTACATCAGGTAAAGCGCGTCCTATAATAACGCTCATCGCATAATCCATATACGATTTACGCATCTCACTTTCAATATTAACACTTACTTTATTGGGTTGTGAAAGCATCTACTATTTTCCTCCGAAAATTCCAAAAATGGAAAAATATAAATCAAATATCAAGATTGGACACGTTAAGAGCATTTGTCTCAATAAATTCGCGGCGTGGCTCAACTTGATCACCCATTAAAATGGTAAAAATCTCATCTGTGGCAACAACATCTTCAATTTTAACTTGAAGAAGTACTCGTTTTTCGGGATCCATGGTTGTTTCCCATAATTGATCGGGATTCATTTCACCTAAGCCCTTATATCTTTGTATATATTGACCTTTT
>MAXR01000146.1 GCA_001751155.1 Desulfuromonadales bacterium C00003068
GGCTTGAAGGCAGCAGCCGCCACGTCAGCTATGATATTGTTGTTACCCGTGATGTTCGCGATGCAGCGTCCGACCTTGCCTTTCTCTATGCCGGATCCATTGATTTGAAAGGTGTTAGCCAGCGAATCCCCACATATATTTTAGTCGGAGGCGAAAAATTCGGTCAATCGGCAGTATTTAAAAATATGCTGGATAAACACGTAAATCTACTGGAGCAAATTCGATTGGATTCTACCACGCAAATATCTGCGCTGAAGGAATGTATCGAACTAGCAAAAAATATTTCGAACAAGCTTGTCGGATTTTACGAAGAAATACCTAAGCGCGGTTCTGATTTCAAAATGAAGCGGTAGTTTTCGAGAGGAGAGCGCGTGCTATTTTGAATGCAATGAGCAACTTATTTAAGTGTACTTGCGTTGTACCGATGTTTGTGGTCTCGTACTCGGTAAACGCACTGTAAAAGAACGAGTTGGCACGGAATGACGAACTTTCTTTTAGTACTGATTTTGCTGCAGTTTAAGCATCTTATCGCGGACTTTTTCCTGCAATCGTCGTATATTCTGGACAATCGAAAAATATACGGCCACCCGGGTGGTATTTTGCACGTTGCCATTCATGCAGCTGGATCAATTGCTGCATTCTGGATTATGGGAACCGATTGGTGGACGATGTTTGTCGTCGTAATTGTCGAGGTTTTAATTCATTATCATCTGGATTGGGCAAAGGATAATTTCGTCGCCAAGAGAGGGCTAACAACCGTAGATAAATTATTCTGGTATGCGCTCGGCGTCGACCAAGCAATTCATCAACTCACGTACGTACTTATGGCGCAATTCTGGTATATGGTACAATAAACGTGCCTAATCGTTTCCTGCTACCCGATCTTACAACTAATTAGCCTAGGTAGCGCATCGCAAGACACGTAATATCATCAGACTGTTCGCAACCCTTTGCAAAACTGTCGATTTCGCCGAACAACGTTGTGATGATGTCATCGACAGGTGTCTTTCTGTTATCGATAAGGCTCTTCTCCAAACGCTCGAAACCGAACATTTCACGCTCAACCGAGAACGCCTCGGTTACTCCGTCAGTCGCAAACGCAACTACTTCACCTGGCAGTAACTTGCGTTGTTGCGAAGTGTAGTTTGCACCACTGAAAAGCCCGACAACTGGCCCCGAGGCTTCAATCTTGTCAAACCCGTTGTCGCCGATAATATAAGCCTCTTCATGTCCGGCACATACATAATCAAAAAGTCCGGTCCGCAAATCTAGTTTACCGTACGCAATCGTCACAAACATACCTTCGGCGTTGTCTTCCGATAACAAGTCGTTAACCCGTATTAATGTTTCGCCCGCATCAATGTCTGTTCTTGCGATGGTTTTAAGGACTGTGCGCGAAACGCTCATAAACATCGCAGCCGGAACGCCTTTTCCCGAGACATCGCCGACAGCAATTCCGATGTGATGCTCATCGATCATGAAGTAGTCAAAAAAATCTCCGCCGACTTGTTTGGCCGGCCTCATATTTGCAGCGACATCAAATGCAGTTGCATGATCTCCCGCAGATATTCCGGTCGGTAAGAATGAACGCTGTATCTCTGTCGCAGCCTGCATTTCCTGCTGCAGTTGGTTTTTCGACGTCAATTCGTGTGCCATGTGCTCAAAGACTTCGGCAAACTGGCTGAAACGGTTTGCCTCCGCCTTTAGTTGGTCAAGCATAGTTGGTTTGAATTCGTCTGCAGCAAGTGCTGTAGCTGCTTGTGTAAGCGTCGCAATTGCCCCGTTGACGCACTGAATCCGGATCCCCAACTCCGCAATGATCGACATTGCAGCGTCAGGCGAGCTGTCTAGAATATCGCGAATTGTAGCTTGCTCAATTCGGAGCAACCTCGTTTCTGTCACCGTTGAAATCGATGCCGTTCGTGGCGTTGAGGAGAACGCAGCAATCTCACCAACCAGATTACCCTCAGTCACAATCGCAACCGTGATAACACTGTCTTGCGCATTTACGTTAACTGCAACGCTGCCGTTTAGCACAAGGTACGCAAAGTCGCCTTCATCTCCTTGTGAAAATAGTTTGATATTTTCAGCATGCTCTTCGACAATACTTTTCTCGACGATCGTCGCTAAATGGCTTTCACCAAGCGAAGAAAAGCTATCGTTGCTTTTTAGAATTTGGACGATTTTCTGCGGGTTCATTGCAAAACCTTCTGAAGATATTAACTTATTTACACATTGCCCCGGCCATTAAGATTACAGGGTATTTATTTAATTGATCACGGCCGTCATGGCTGACATTAACAGGAATTAAATTGTTATGTTTAACTATTGTGATTTTTCGTCAAAATTAAAGTATTCCCACCATTTTTGCCGCGCTTGTATTCAACTGTATCGGCACTCTGTTTAATCATGATAATTCCCATTCCACCCAACGTACGCATATCTAGAGGTGCGTCGATATCCGTGCCCACCCCCGCAGCAATGGGATCAAATTGTTT
>MAXR01000147.1 GCA_001751155.1 Desulfuromonadales bacterium C00003068
ACCCGCAACAGCTCACCGCTATCGCCCTTGAGGTCTTCAAGGATAGTGCGCATCGATTTCGACACCGAGCGTGGGGTAATGCCATGCTCTTCATTGTACGCTTGTTGATGCACCCGACGACGTTCCGTTTCATCGATACACGCTTTCATCGATTTGGTCACCCGGTCGGCATACATAATCACCCGTCCATTTAAATTCCGTGCCGCGCGTCCACAACTCTGAATCAAGGCGCGGGCGCTACGCAAGAAGCCCTCTTTATCGGCATCTAAAATGGCCACTAACGCCACCTCAGGGATATCCAACCCTTCACGCAGCAAGTTGATACCGATCAACACATCGAACTCCCCTAGACGCAAATTACGGATAATCTCCATCCGCTCAACCGTATCGATATCGGAATGAAGGTAACGCACCCGAATCCCTAACTCTTGCAGGTAGGTGGTCAAATCCTCGGCCATCCGCTTGGTCATGGTGGTCACCAAAACCCGCGCTTGAATCTCTACAGTGGCGTGGATTTCATGGACGAGATCATCGACTTGCTGCTGAGCAGGGCGCACCTCAATTGGTGGATCAAGTAGGCCCGTTGGTCGAACAATTTGCTCGACCACCACACCCTGGGCTTTTTCCAGTTCGTAATCCGCTGGAGTTGCCGAGACATAAACCGTTTGCAGGTCTTTGCCCTCAAACTCTTCGAATTTAAGCGGCCTATTATCCAACGCTGACGGCAAGCGAAAACCATAACCAACCAAATTCTCTTTGCGTGAACGGTCACCACGATACATCGCCCCCACCTGCGATACACTGACATGACTTTCGTCAATAAACAGTAAGGCATCATCGGGGAAATAATCAAATAGGGTCGCTGGAGCCTCGCCCACATCTCGGCCATCCATATAGCGCGAATAGTTTTCGATCCCTTGGCAATAGCCCATCTCCTCCATCACCTCGATATCAAACATGGTGCGTTGCTCAATGCGCTGCGCCTCGACCAATTGATTACGCTCGCGAAAATAAGTGATCCGCTGCTGCAACTCATCCTGAATTTTCTTAATCGCCTTCTTTAACGTCGGCCGAGTCGCCACATAGTGACTGGCGGGGAAGATGCTGGTTTTGTTCACCTTATCAATGACTATGCCACGCAGCGGGTCGATCTCACTGATGGCGTCAATCTCATCACCAAAAAACTCGATCCGCAAGGCAAGGTCTTCCTCGTAGGCGGGGAATATCTCAACACTATCGCCGCGCACCCGAAAGGTACCACGATGAAAATCGGTATCATTGCGCTGGTATTGGATGTCAACCAACTGCTGCAACAACGTGTTGCGATCAAGCTCCATCCCCACCTCTAGAGCCGACCAACATACCGAAATAAGCTTCCGGCGAACCAAGACCATAGATACACGACACCGAGGCGACAATAATAACATCGCGCCGTGTTAACAGACTGCGTGTGGCACTATGGCGCAATTTGTCAATCTCCTCATTGATAGAGGAATCTTTTTCGATAAAGGTATTGGTACTCGCAACATAGGCTTCAGGTTGATAGTAATCGTAATAAGAGACAAAATATTCGACGGCATTATTAGGAAACAATTCGCGAAACTCACCATACAATTGGGCGGCGAGGGTTTTATTGTGAGCCAATATCAGTGCAGGGCGCTGAGTCTGTTCAATGACATTGGCCATGGTAAAGGTTTTACCGCTACCCGTTACTCCGAGCAATACCTGATGACGGGCATCATCGTTAACCCCTTCAACCAATTCGGCAATAGCAGTCGGTTGATCGCCAGCAGGTTCATATTCTGATTTTAAAACAAACTTCGCCATTTGATTCTTTCTCGGTCACGCTGCACACTACATATGGCAGCTAATCATCGTACAAATTAACACATTTACCCCACCGCTACCAACAGGGTTCAGCCCAAAGCCATCGCATTAAAAAAGCCGCCCAATCAATGAAGATTGAGCGGCCCTTGGATACCGTTATAATTCAGATTTGTTACGATGGTGGCAACAACCGCGATTGAGAAGTTGAACTAGTCTGAAAACGTTCCATCAAACGACGTAAATGGTTGGCATGAGCAGCCAACTGCTCAGCAGAAGCAGCACTCTCCTCAGAGGTCGCTGTAGTTTGCTGAGTAACCTTGTCCATTTGCGTCAAACCCGTACTGATCTGAGAAATTCCCTCAGCCTGTTCGGTAGATGAAACCGTGATTTCTGAAACCAGATCGGTAATCTTCGCAATACCATTGACAATATTTTCCAACGACACCGCTGTATCATTGGCACACTGGGCACCATCTTCCACTTTACTTACCGAATCTTCAATAATCTGTGCTGTTTCCTGAGCTGCTTTCGCACTACGTGCGGCTAAATTTCGCACCTCCTCAGCAACAACAGCAAATCCCTTACCATGCTGTCCAGCGCGAGCCGCTTCAACTGCAGCATTAAGCGCCAACAGATTTGTTTGAAAGGCAATCTCCTCAATCGTTTTAATAATTTTAGAGATATTTTGACTCGATTGGTTGATGGCAACCATCGACTGCACCATCTCCTGCATTTGACTTTGACCTGACTCAGCCTGACTCTTTGTTGTTTCAGTTAGTGCATTAGCAGCCTTGGCATTGTCAGCATTCGCTCCAGTTTGGCCACTTAGTTCATTTATTGATGCTGAAATTTGCTGCATCGCTGCAGCTTGTTCGGTGGCCCCCTGCGATAAGCTTTGGCTGGTATCACTCACCTGATCAGCACCATTGGATATCTGTCCTGCAGCGGAATCGATTTCACCAATCACCCCATTCATATCTGTACACAATTTATTCAGAGCAGTCAGCACCACATCTTCCTGATCACGCGGAGCAACGGTCACACATAGATTTCCCTGAGAAAGTTGCTCAATCGTTGCAACCACTTCAGTTTCAAGACTCTGAGCTAACTGATCCATACTACGCGCTGTTTCACCAATCTCATCCTGCTGAGTAAGATTCAAACGTTGAGACTGACGACCAAGGCTGATCTGTTCAATAACTACACGTACCTTTTCCAGTGGTTTTTGCACTAAAGAACCAAGCATCAAATATAAACTAAGTACCGCGAGAAGGAGGCCAACCACCCCAGTTATCACATTGATTTTAATGCTTGAACGGGTACTTTGCTCGGCAATCGACATCATCTCATTCTTCAACGCATGGACAGTTGATAGATCATAATGGACAAACAGTACCCCAGAAAGCTCACCTCGCTTCGCCTTCGTATGGCAACGTAAGCAATCCGACTCCATTAAGTGTGGTTTCGCTAAATAGATCGTCTCGCCAACCTCTTGTTCAAAAAGATGACTACCATTACTCACAACATCTGAAAAAAGTTGCTGTTGCAAAACCGTATCAATACTCGCATCGTTACTACTGTAGGTGATCTTGCCCGTCGGATCGGTCAATCCGATCTCCAACACCCCTTTCATCTGACCCATGCTGGTCAACAGTTCACTAAATACAAACATCTCACCGCGCTCAAGAGAACCGACCGTACCCGTCTCAAGGCTGGCAAAGGTATTTTTAGCATTATCCTTACCTGCACTATACAGCGCATCAATAGCTTGACTAGAAATCCTATCTAAACTTCGAACACTGGTGCTACCGCTAATCCACGCCGTCGCACTAAACACAAGACATAAACACAGGGCGACTAGAAAACTGACTTTTGCTCGAATCGTCTTTAATTGCATCGTTTTAGTTCCCCCTATTAAGCACCATGCTCGGTGTCGTTGAATCGGTAAAAAGAATAATCACGATCACGAGCAAACTCAGGACGAGCACAACCAACACACACTGAGCGCGAACGAACACACCAGTTAACACCACCATTCCAACCACGCAGAGAACAATCACTATGGGTAACGACACCTTGACAACCAAGTTTAAACTGACAACCCTGATCCCCGGGATGCTGGGCAAACTCTTTCGCTTGATATTGGGCAAAAAATTGACATTGATCGTGAAGAAGTCGGCCATAGGTTCGCTTAGGCCGAGCATGTTGGTCCAACTCAGGAATACCAACTTTCAGCACATGGACCAAATTACCAACGGTCCAATCGGGATGGGTCGGACAACCAGGAAGATTGATAACAGGGGGGTTCATCCCAGCTTTTTTTAACGCACCCTGAACCGAAGTAGCACCAGTCACATTAGGTGGCGCAGCAGGAATACCGCCAAAGCTGGCACAGGCGCCAACGGCAACAACCGCCTTAGCCTTGCTTGCAGCGCGTTGAAACAGCTCGTAAAAACTCTCATTATTAATCATGCACGCTTCAGGTATTCCAAGGGGAATAGCCCCTTCAACCACAAGAATATAGCCACCTTTGTCGATCGCTGTCGCCAACGCGTCATTGGCACTTACCCCTGTTGCCGCACTCAATGTTTGATGAAAATATAACGACAAGTAACGGGTTAACAGATCAGCAGGGCCGGGATTACTACTATTGAGAAAACTAACAGAACATCCTGAACAAGACTGCCCTTGCAGCCACAAAATCGGGGCTCGGCCAGTGGACATCTCCTCTAATCCGTGCGCGATTTGAGGAACTAATGTCGTAGAAAGTCCCATTCCAGCAACAATTATTCCAGCATCTTTAAGAAAGGTTCTTCGAGAAACAGGTTTCATCCAAGCTCTCCTTGGTCAGCGATAATCGGTTTAATTAGTGGATTGCACAAGCAATACAGGGATCAAAAGAGCGAACGATCCGCGCAATTTCGAGGCCCTGATAACTGAGATCAACATCAGTGCCAATCAACGATTGCTCTACTGGGCCGAGAGAACCATTTGCGTCACGCGGCGAGAAATTCCACGTACTGGGAACCACATTTTGATAACCACCAATTTTCCCTTTTTCTATCGATATCCAATGACCCAAGGCGCCACGAGGTGCTTCAGTAAGGCCCTCACCTTTGCGATCTTTGTTGCCATGGTATTTACCCACCGTCGGCTGACCGGGTTGGAGAGCATCGAGCCAACGTTCCATCCGTTGCGCTACCAATAATGATTCCAAAGCGCGGGCTGCATGACGGCCAAGGGCACTGTTGAGTTGTGAACTCTTTAACCCTGAGCTCTTCAACAAACCAGCAACGGCAGCGGTCACTTCAGTATCCCCTGCGGCACTGGCAACCAGCAATCGAGCTAACGGCCCTACTTCATAAGATTCACCATTGTAACGCGGTGCTTTTATCCATGTATAAGCGCCCTCTTTGTGTTGCTGAACTGTTGTTACACTTGCTGAAGGGTGGTCACTTGGCGAGGATTTATAATAGGATTTACTGACATCTTCACCAATCAAATCGGTATTTAAAGGACTAAGGACATCGTCCTTAAGAACACCACCTGGCAACCACGTTCCGCTACCCTCTTGAAAAACGCCATAACTTAAATAACGGGAAACACCGCGACCAATATTTGCATACGCAGGATAAAGACGAGCAACTTCCAAAATATCAGGCAAATAGACTGTTTCGATAAAACGTTTAATCTTTTTCAAGCGACTACGGAAATTTTCCACCGTTGCCGCATCAACACCGGTCGTCACACCACCGGGCAGTAAGCTCGCTGTATGAGGCATTTTGCCACCAAACAGCGCCGCCATACTGTGAGCCTCTTGACGCATATCTAGGGCTTCTAAGTAATGGCCCAAGGCGGTAAGGTTCCACTTTTTATCTTTAGGGTAATCCCCTTTTGATTTTGGTAGAAAGGGAGCAACGGGAAGGACTCGATTGCTATTTAACTCTTGCTTGGCCCACTCTTGAACTTCGAGGAGCTTGGCATCACGACCTGTATAGCTGAGAATATCTTCGACATTAATAAAATCGAGTGCCGAGAGTTGATAAAAATGGAGAATGTGACTTTGAAGGTAATTAGCACCAAGCACCAAATTTCTCATCATTTTACCATTATCAGGGACAACAATTCCTAAGGCATCTTCTAAACAAAGACTTGAAGCAACCGCATGGCTCACGGGACAAACACCGCAAATACGCTGAGTAATAACAGGGGCATCAAAAGGGTCGCGACCGAGCAAAAGGGTTTCAAAGCCACGAAACATCTCCCCTTTACACCAGCTATCGACCACCTTGCCATCCTCAATTCGAGTATCAATCCGCAAATGACCTTCAACGCGGGTAAGAGGGTCAATGATGATCTTTGCCATTGGCTTTTTCTCCTTTAAATCAGTGGTCAAATAGATTTATCTTATATGGAAAGGAAATCGTAGTTATGGTGTATACGCTATAACGTTAGATATTCTTACCTTCAAAATGATACACTGTCAATTATTAACGAAGATCAACGACCTAATGAACCAAGAGCTAAAAGGTTAATCCAATGCATGAACTCGCCATCACTCAAGAATTAGTTTCTCTCGCTCAAAGCCAAGCACTCACACATGGCGCGCGCCACATTTCAAGCATTACCATTGAAGTTGGCACCCTTAGTGGCGTCATCGCGGACTCAATGGCATTTTGTTATGATAGTTGCACTAAAGGAACGATACTGGAGGGATCAACACTGAAGATCGTCCCAATTGCTGCGTTAGGGTGGTGTCCCGACTGCGAGCAGCAACGGGAGATGAATTCTGCCAGCTTAGCCTGTATCGAATGTGGCGGTTTTTTTATCAAACCAGAGCAAGGAACAGAGTTACGCCTTGTTGAACTCGAAACCGATTAATCAGTACAGCCGTCAGGTCTATTTGATAAACTAGCAATCACTGCTTGACCTAACGCCAAGCCACCATCATTCGGAGGAACACGATGATGGCTATAGACCTCAAACTCCTCACGGTGAAGTAAACCTAGCGTCATTTCGGTCAAATAGCGATTTTGGAACACCCCACCCGACAACGCAACAGAATTAACGTGGTGCCGATTGCGGATGTGACACGCCCCAGCAACAATCATGTTAGCGACACTCGCGTGAAAGCGGCGACTGATCGTCGCAGTCAAAACCCCCATTTCGATATCAGCAACGATGGCGCGAACCATTGGCCGGACATCGCAAATAAAAGGACTACCAACCGCGTCAGCATCCAACTCAATAGGGTAAGGCTCCACATCGGTGCAGTCAAGTTGGTGCGGTTCGATGAGCTGCTCAAGTTCAACAGCAGCCTGCCCCTCATAACTCACCTGTTGACGCACCATCAATAAAGCGGCAACCGCATCAAATAAGCGGCCACAGCTTGAGGTCAACGGGGTGTTCAGTTTTTTATCAATCATCTGGAGGATCAATGTCAGCATCTCAGCGGGAAGCTGACGCAGTAGCTCAATATCGGGAAGATCGACACCAAAGCTATGGCGCAGATAACTTATGGCCATCCGATACGGTTCCCGTGTTGCCGCATCACCGCCGGGCATGGCAACGTAATCAAGATACCCCAGACGCTTGAAGCCACATAGATCGCCGAGCAAAAACTCTCCTCCCCACATGTGACCGTCATCCCCATAACCGTTGCCATCGAAGATCACGCCAATACAGGGTTCACTTAAACCATTATCAACCATACAACTGGCCAAATGGGCATGATGGTGCTGAACGGCAACACCGTGCTGAGGCTGATTACGTGCATAACGGCTACTGGTGTAGTCAGGATGAAGATCGTAGGCGATTTGCTGCGGTTCAACGCGTTGTAATGTTTGCAGATGATGGCGTGCACGGCACAACGCAGCAAAAGCGAGGGGATCAGCTAAATCGCCAATATGTTCGCTCATACACGGCCTGCCGCCCGCGTAACAAACAGAGGGTGTTTTTCTGTTCACCGCCAACAGCAAGGGTGGTCACACCAGGAGCACACAGCTGCGCCGGTAACTCTATCGTCTGCGGCACATAACCACGCGAGCGACGTAACATCATCGGCTGACCGGCGACCACTTGGACAATAGAATCATCGACGCGAGTATGAATTTCACGATCATGACACAAGAACAGATCAGCAATCCCCTGTAAGCGTGAACGCGCTTCGTCATCTCCATAGGCGATGGGCTCATCACTGCGATTGCCACTGGTCATCACTAAGGCGATAAAATGATCGCGCAATAGCTGGTGGTGTAAAGGGGTGTAGGGCAACATGACACCAATTGTTCGATTGCGTGGCGCAATCTGTGCTGACAGCGGTGAATCATGGCGATGAGCGACCACGACAATGGGTCGTTCCGCCCCAGTTAGTAGCGATATTTCGACATCATTCAGAGTCGCATAACGCCGCACCTGATCCAGATCAGCCGACATCACCGCCAGGGGTTTTTCATCACGCTGTTTACGCTGGCGCAATCGTTTAATGGCATCATCCTTACTGGCATCAACCACCAAGTGATAACCTCCCAGCCCCTTTACGGCGACAATTTTTCCCGCCCGCAACGATCGAATGGTCTCCTGCAACGGATCACATTGGTCGAGCAACACCCCATCAGCATCAGATAAAGACAGTTGCGGCCCACACTGGGGGCAAGCATTGGGTTGGGCATGAAAACGGCGTGAGCTCGGATCGTCATACTCCTGCTGACAGCGAGAACACAACGCAAAGCGCGCCATAGTGGTTTGGGGTCGATCATAAGGGATGGCGGTGACGATTGAATAACGTGGCCCACAGTTGGTGCAATTAATAAACGGATAGCCATAACGCCTATCTTCTGAATCGAACAACTCGGCAAGACACTGGCCACAAACACTGCTATCAGCAGTGATTTCGGCTGTTTGTTCTGTGAAACGTTCACTAGTACGAATTTCAAACGACGTTGACAATTGACATGAGAGGGGCGTTATCACCAACGAGTTAATGCGTGCCAAAGGGGGTAATTGCTGGCGTAATTGCTGACAAAAAAGATCGAGATTTTTCTGCGCCCCCTCAACCTCTATCCGGACGCCACAACTATTATTAACAACCCAACCCGTGAACTTGAAGCGGCGAGACAATTGGTAAACAAACGGCCGAAAGCCCACCCCTTGAACCACGCCAGTTAAATCAATGCGTAACCTTTGCACCGGTTCAGCCATCAGCAGATACGGGGCAGCAGGTCACCACTGAGCATCTCGACCCGTCGTTGTCCACCGATAGCCGTATTCAAGATAAGACTACCCGCCTCAAAATCACCACCAATGGCACCGATATCGGCGGCATCAGACCCCACTGAATGACGACGCATCAAGGCCACGGCTTCGTCTGCCACCTCGGCAGCAACAATCACCAGCAATTTGCCCTCATTGGCAACAAAGAGTGGATCAAGACCGAGCAACGCGCTTAAACCACTTACGGCTGGCTTAACAGGTAAACTGGATTCGTTCAATTGAATTGCCACCTGAGATTGAAGGGCAATCTCTTTGAGAGTGGTGGCCACACCGCCGCGAGTTGGATCACGTAGGACATGAATTTTACCTCCAAAGGTGGCAACCAGGTCGGCAACAAGATGATTAAGCGCCATACTATCGGTTTCAAGCGTGGTCGACAGGGCCAACTCCTCACGGCAGGCTAAAACGGTCATACCATGATCGCCAATGGTGCCATTGATCAAAACACGGTCACCAACACAGGCCTGATCGCCACTAATGGACACACCATCGTTCAACAGGCCAATTCCTGAGGTGTTGATAAACACCTGATCAACACTACCGCGAGGGACAACCTTGGTATCACCAGTAACAATATCGACCCCAGCGTGGCGCGCAGCAGCAGCCATTGATTCGAGGATTCGGCGCAGATCGTCAACAGCCAAGCCCTCCTCCAAAATCAAAGCGACTGAGATCGCCAGCGGTATTGCGCCGCGCATGGCGAGATCGTTCACCGTGCCATTAATGGCCAGATCACCAATATTGCCGCCGGGAAAAAAGATCGGATCAACCACATAAGAATCGGTAGAAAAGGCTAACTGGCGTGTTGGACAGTCGATCACCGCAGCATCGTTACGCTGACTGAAAGCACTACCGCTGAGAATGGGGATAATAAGCTGTTCGAGCAATTGATGACTCATTTCACCACCACTGCCATGACCCAATAAAATAATATCGCTATCCACGTTGCAACGGCTCCTTAATATTGATGGTTTCGCAAATTCTTGTAAGATGGCTAAGCAAAAACTGCGCACCCCAAGGCGTAGTGGTTGATCGAGGGCGAAGGCATACATAGAGTATGTCGAGGTCTTGATCTAACGCTGCAACGCAGGTGGGCGGACTTTTTGCGACGCCATCAACTGTGGTGACCAAAACGATACTGGGCAGCGCACGCCCCTTCACTCGATACCATACACGCACCAACAGGCGATATCGGTGTGCAACGCTCACCAAATAGCGGGCACATGGCGGGCGACAAAATCCCCTTCAGAACATCACCACATAAGCATCCCACTGGCTCTTGAGGCGCTTCCACCTCAGTGGCAATCTGTTGCGCTGCGTCAAAACGAGTATACTCAGCGCGTAATCGTAAGCCACTCTGAGCTATGACACCAATGCCGCGCCAATTGGCATCGCAGGGTTCAAATACTTGAGCCAAAAGGCGTTGTGCTTTCTGATTCCCAGCCATGGTGACAAATCGGCGATACTGAATCTCCACCTGTGCCTGACCTCGCGCTATCTGCGCCAGCACCATCAGTATCCCCTGTAAAATATCCAACGCCTCAAACCCAGTCACAACACAGGGGATATGACAGCGATCAACCAAAGATTGATAGCCTCTAGCGCCAATCACCGTACTCACGTGGGCAGGACACAAATAACCATCAATCTTTAATTCAGGATCATCGCTAAGAGTGGTCATCGCTTGCGGCATGGTTTTATGAGCACAGAGAACAAAAAAGTTATCAATTCCCTGCTGTTGCGCGGCCAAAACAGCTCCAGCAATGGTCGGCGCAGTGGTTTCAAAACCAATCCCGATAAACACCACTTTCTTGTCTGGATTTTTGGCGGCAATGGTGAGTGCATCGAGACTCGAATAGACGATCCTCACATCACCACCACGCGCGCTCTGTTGTTGCAACGAACGGGTTGAACCTGGCACACGCATCATATCGCCGAAGGTGGTGATAATTACGTCGCTGTGCTGACTCAAGGCAACGGCATGATCAATCGTACCGACTGGGGTGACACAAACAGGACATCCTGGCCCTGAAACGAGTCGAATATTTTCAGGTAACAGCGAACGCAAACCATGTTGACCGATAGCCATGGTGTGCGTACCACACACCTCCATCAAGGTGACTGGTCGCGCTAACTCTGCGGCACGCTGGTGCAACGTCTTAACCAGTTGCTGCGCCAACTGTGGATCACGAAATTGGCCAAGCAAGCTCACGAATCATCTCCCGTTGCTGCTAACAATTGACGCAATAACGTAATCGTCTCTTGAGCCTCGTGTGGATCAAGCTTCTCGATGGCAAATCCCGCGTGAGTTAACACATAATCGCCGACAACCACATCATCAAGCATCATCAAACTGACATTGCGAGTCACACCATCGACACAACACGTAGCATTCTGTTGTTCAATTTCCACCACCTCCATTGGCACAGCAAGACACATGGTGGTTAACCTTGAGGGCGCAATTGCAAACGCCCCTCCAGCCATTGATACCAACAGTCCAACCCATCAGGGGCCGTACATGATGCCTCTAAAATCACCAGATCAGGGTTCACTCGCAAAGCGTACTCCTTACAGCGTTCAACATCGAAATTAACATAAGGAAGTAGATCCATTTTATTGAGCACCATCACATCAGCAGCACGAAACATATGGGGATACTTGAGCGGCTTATCCTCCCCTTCAGTCACCGAGAGCAGTGCTACCTTGTGATCCTCACCCAAATCAAACGCAGCGGGACACACTAAATTGCCAACATTTTCGATGAACAACAGATCGAGTGACGACAGATTAAATTTTTCCATCCCATGACCGACCATATGGGCATCGAGATGACAACCCGCGCCGGTATTGATTTGATGGACATCGACCCCTGTTGCAGCAATGCGTTGAGCATCATTGTCTGTCTGTTGATCTCCTTCAAGGACAGCAAAGCGATAACGTTGCTGCAATGCCCGCAGAGTACACTCCAACATTGTTGTTTTGCCCGAACCGGGGGAACTAACCATATTTAGCGCCAGCACATCATGTTGCTGAAGCTGTTGCCGATTCGCCCCAGCTAAACGATTATTTTTAGCCAGCAGATCCTCTTCAACTCGAATTGTTCTCTTCACATCATCATCGTGATGATGGTGGTGGTGATGGGAAGAACCTGCTGAACATCCACAATCAATACACATTAGTGACACCCTTCATTCTCAAGTAATTTTTCAAAAAATTTGAGATATTTTAGACTGCTTAAAAAAACAAAACCACACGTTTACATAAAATTATCTAGACCAAGAGATCATTTTAATCATACCATTAGAACCAACGGTAAAGTCTATCCCGTTTCAATTTACTTACACAATCAAAAGATGTAATCATAATATCTATTTTTGGAGTTCCCCTTCTATGCACATGGCTGATGCACTCCTCTCCCCCGCTGTTGGCGGCGGATTATGGCTGGCTGCCGCCCTAACACTCAGGGTTTCAGCAAAAAAATTGGAGCACAACGAAGATAGCAGCCGCGTACCTCTTATGGGGGTTTTAGCTGCGTTTATCTTTGCCGCTCAAATGATTAATATTGCCATCCCCGGCACAGGAGCCAGTGGCCACCTAGGCGGTGGCGTGTTACTAGCAATGCTACTCGGCCCCCATGCAGCCTTTATTGTCATGGCCTCAATATTGACCATTCAAGCATTCTTTTTTGCCGATGGAGGCCTGCTTGCGTTAGGCTGCAACATGATAAACCTCGGTTTTATCCCAACTTTCATTGCCTATCCCTTTATTTATCGCCGCTATGCACGGCACCTGCCAGTCGGTCGAAAGCACACGATTATCACAACATTAACAACCCTGTTCGCTCTTCAACTCGGTGCATTAGCGGTTGTCATTCAAACCACATTATCGGGCATCTCCAGTCTCGACACTAGCCACTTCCTATTATTGATGCAACCGATCCATCTTGCTATTGGTATTGGCGAAAGTTTCATTACCGTATGTGTTTTTAATCTCATCGCGACAACACAACCACCGCAACAACACGTACCCACTCAGGGTCGAACTGCGACCAAAAGGATCTTCATTTTAGCTCTTGCGGCCATTCTCATTGGTGGTGGGTTGTCCCCCTTAGCCTCAAGTCAACCCGATGGCCTCGAATGGTCCGCTGAACGGGCCATGTTACACACTAACAAAACGCCTGAACCCGTTGACTCACCATCGAGTATCTGGCACCAGCAACTCGACAACGCTCAAACAGTTATCGCACCATTTCCTGACTACTCTTTTCGACGCACTGCGAACGACAAACACGATCCACTTAACAGCGAAACAGCAACATCAGGGCTAATCGGTGGTGGGTTATGCGCGCTATTAATCTTTGCTACGAGCATCCTTATGCGCCGCAAGCGTCAATCCACTGCCAGCCCTCAACCGCGAAATTAAGAGATCACTATGGCCACGTTGGATAGCGCACTATGGCAACTCGACCAAACCAATCGCCTGGCGGATGGCACAACATGGATTCACCGACTCGACTCGCGAGCTAAACTGTTTACAACGCTTATTTTTATTCTCCTCGTCGCCTCCCACGGCCCTTTAGAAATTTCGTCCCTGATCCCTTTTATCATCTATCCCGCTTTTTTATTATTCAACGCTGAATTACCGCTAAGTTATGTGGTCAAGCGGCTATTTTTTGCGGCTCCATTTGTTGTCTTCATCGCAATTTTCAATCCTTTGATCGACACACAAACGGTGAACATTGCTGGCTATGAGCTGCGTCAAGGATGGCTCTCTATGTCATCCATCTTGATCCGCTTTGTGCTCACCGCCAGTGCGGCCCTTATTCTCCTTGCTTCAACGGGGATGTCTCAACTATGCACTGCTCTCAATCAATTTGGTGTGCCACACCTTTTTACCCGCCAACTGCTATTGCTGCACCGTTATATGATTGTATTACTCACCGAGGGACTCTCGCTTTATCGCGCGACTCAACTTCGTCGTTATGGACAGCGACTGACATTAACCACTGGCACAAACCTACTCGGTCAATTACTCCAGCGAACCACCACTCGCGCCAATCGCATCCATAACGCCATGCTCAGTCGCAACTTTTCAGGTCAAATCTCCTCAGCAGGCACAACAACCAAGTTATCAAAGCAAGATTGGAGTTTTATTGTTGGCTGGTGTAGCCTGTTTATTCTCATGCGTAACATCAATTTGCCACTTTATTTGGGGCAGTTGCTTAAAGGGGTTTGGTTTTAATGCTCACTGTTGACATTGACAATCTAAGCTATATTTATGCCGATGGCACAGCGGCTTTAACTGCGGTGTCATTGCAGATTAATACGGGGGAAAGTGTTGCACTTGTCGGAGCCAACGGAGCAGGAAAATCAACTCTTCTACATCATCTCAACGGACTGCTAACGCCCACAGCAGGTCACATTCACATCTGCGATCAACCTTTAAATAGCAAAACGCTAGCACGGATTCGCCGTCATATCGGCATGGTGTTTCAAAATCCCGATGATCAACTATTTATGACCAATGTCATTGAGGATGTTTGCTTTGGCCCGTTAAATCTTGGCCTAACGCCACAACAGGCACTAAAGGTAGCGCGAGAAGCACTCGATCAGGTTGGCGTCCTCTCTTTGCAGGATCGAACACCGTGCCGACTTTCTGATGGTGAAAAACGGCGCGTTGCCATCGCTGGTGTTTTGGCAACATCGCCTGAAATACTTGTTCTAGACGAACCAACCTCAGGACTTGATCCTTGGGCGCGTCGTCAACTTATTGACCTACTGAAAAACATCACCCACACACGATTGATCGCCACCCATGACTTTGACCTCGTTCATGCTCTGTGCGAACGAACCATCGTCCTCTCTGAGGGGAAAATTGTTGCAGATGGACCAACGGCTCTCATTCTTACTGATGATTTTTTAAATTCATCGCCGACAACAGCGTCGAATGATTGCTGAACAACCAACCTGTTAGCTAAAAAACAACCACACCGCCGTTACACACAATAACGATCCGAAAAACAGCCCCTGCATTCGTTGAGAATCTTTTTTTGCCACCAACAGTGCCAGAGATTTTCCACCGACAATCCACATCATACTAGTGGTCAATGTGAGAGATACCAGAGCGAACGTTAACAGAAAGATCTGTCCATAGCTTCCTGCCACGGGGGTATAAAATTGAGAGAACATGATTGTCGGCACCAATAAATATTTGGCATTGAGAATCTCAACGATCACTCCATCACGAAAGGTGAGAGGCTTAAAGGCCTCTGCCAAGCTGTTCGACATTCTAAAAAATTTGACGGCAAGGTAGAGTAAAAACAGGATGCCAACATGTTTAATCACATTGACAGACTGTGGATAGGCCGTGAGCAAAAAATCAAGACCAAAACCTACAGCCAAGGTTTGAAAGATACTGGTAAGATTTGTCGCCAACCAAAACGGTACGGTTCCCCTAACACCAAAAGCACTGCCTGATGCGGCATAGAGGATATTTGCTGGCCCTGGGCTGATAACAATGGGCAGCAAGGTCACTAACCATAATGCAATTATTTCACTATTCATTTGCACCAACCGCAACACCTTCCAATGACAACACAATCAATACAAAAGGGAAGCAAGCTTAAAGCTTACTCCCCCTTTTGTATGGTTTTAAAGACGAGCCATGAGCGTTAGGATAACACAGTCAAACTCAGTTCGCCATTGGTCACCCCCACTTCGACGCGGCTATCATCAACTATTTCACCAGCGATGATTGCGCGACCCATCTTCGTTTCAAGCTGGTGCTGTAAATAACGTTTCAGTGGCCGTGCGCCGTAATGGGGATCATAAGATCGATCACACACTAACTGCTTGGCTTCAGAGGTCAAGTTGATCTCGATACGGCGGTCACTGAGTCGTTGTTGCAACTCTTGCACTTGTAAATCGATGATCTGAGCCAACTGATCACGGCGCAAAGGATGGAACAACACCGTATCATCAACGCGATTCAAAAATTCAGGACGGAAATGATGGCGCAACTGACCGAGGACGGCATCGCGCGCTGTTTCACTAATCTCACCTTCTCCCTCATCCTGAAGTAAAAATTCTGAGCCGATGTTGGAGGTCATAATAATCACGGTATTTTTAAAATCGACGGTGCGGCCATGCGAATCGGTGATGCGGCCATCGTCCATGATCTGTAACAACACGTTGAAGATATCGGGATGGGCCTTTTCAATCTCATCGAATAACACCACGGCGTAAGGACGACGGCGCACCGCTTCGGTGAGCTGCCCCCCTTCATCGTAACCAACATATCCCGGTGGTGCACCCACGAGACGACTGACACTATGCTTCTCCATATATTCCGACATATCAATGCGGATCATATGCTCTTCACTATCAAACAGTGAT
>MAXR01000148.1 GCA_001751155.1 Desulfuromonadales bacterium C00003068
TATAAAATATTGAACAATTGAACAATTGGCTGACTTTCATTTATTTGAGAGTCAGCCTTTTATTTCTGGGGGGACAGATGAGTATTCAAAAGAAGGTAGCAACCATATTATTGATTGTTTTGGTTGTCGTCATGGGCGCAGCAACTGTTATCGTCAATACGCAAACATCGCACTTATTACATAGTCAAGCTAATGATGAAAAAAAACTCCTTACTGAGGCCGCTCATCAGCAAGCGAATAGTGTTTTTCAGAGTTTAGTTATTGGTACTAGTGGCTCTGTCGAAACAGGAGATATGGATCTGTTTGGTGAATTACTCACTGATTTGGCCACAGTACAAAATGTTTCTGAAGTTGGTATGTTGGGGCCACAGGGCTCGATAAATTATTCAAGTTTTGAATCTAATATTGGTCGCTCATTAGATAGTGCCATCTTTCAACAAGCCAAAAACGATCATAGTGGTACTGTGGCACTTCATGAGACGAGTGACCACTTGATTTTGACTCGATCACAAATATATGATGCTAGCTGCCTTGATTGTCACGAAGATAACAACGTGGGTGATTTAGGTGGTGTTCTATATTTAAAGTACGACCTTGCTAGTTTACAAAATACGATGTTGCTTGTTGAACAAAATCTCGAAGCTGGGATCAGTCAGGGTATTAAGACAATGATTCTGACCGCTATCATTGGTGTTTTGTTTGCTATAGCTATTATCTATTGGATTTTGGGTTTGCTTATTCGGAAGCCGCTGGTTGTCATTGAAGAGATGTTTGACAATATGGCTGCTGGTCGTTTTGATGGTCGGTTGCAGATGGATCGTCATGATGAAATTGGTCATATCGGTCAAACTATCGATCGTTTTGCTGATTTCTTACAACATGATGTTTTGGTTTCGTTGCAGAAGTTAGCTCAAGGGGATCTTTCCTTTGATGTCAATCCACGAGACCAGCATGATTCATTGCGTATTGCATTGAAAAAAGTGTGTGATGACCTCAATGATGTGTTGCTTCGGGTGCAGATGGGAGGCACTCAGATTGCTTCGGGAGCATCCCAAGTGTCCGATTCCAGTCAATCGCTCTCTGAAGGAGCCACAGATTCTGCCAGTTCGTTAGAAGAAATTTCAGCATCAATGAATGAATTGTCTTCTCAAACACGTACTAACGCGGAAAATTCGCAACAAGCAAATACCTTAGCATCCCAAGCTCGTTCGGCAGCGGATCGTGGTAATACGCAAATGCGGCAAATGGTTACCGCGATGGCTGATATAAATGAATCGGGTTTGAATATTTCGAAAATTATTAAGGTTATTGATGAGATCGCATTTCAAACGAACCTTCTGGCATTGAATGCTGCGGTTGAAGCAGCGCGTGCAGGGCAACATGGTAAAGGGTTTGCTGTCGTTGCCGAAGAGGTGCGAAATTTAGCCGCCCGGAGTGCCAAAGCAGCTCAGGAAACTGCTGCATTAATCGAAAGTTCCGTAAGTAAGGCTGAGTATGGTGCTGAAATTGCGGACAATACTGCCGAGGCATTTAGTTCTATTGTTGAGGAAATTCAAAAAGTAAATGATCTTGTTGGTGAAATTTCATCATCGAGTAGCGAACAGGCCCAAGGGATTACGCAAATAAATGACGGCATTAGTAAAATTGATGAAGTAACACAGCAAAACACTGCCAATGCTGAAGAAGGTGCTGCAGCTGCCGAAGAATTGTCTAGCCAAGCAGCGCAACTTGAGGATATATTAAAAAAGTTTGTTTTGAAAAATGATGGTTCCTTTAGGTTGCCAAGTCAAATACCCTCATTTTCTCAACCAACCTCTTCGGTGAATTCAAATTCCTCATCAGGTTGGGGTGGAAGTTCTTCGTCCCCAGTCGAGCAAATTGCTCTGGATGATTCTGAGTTCGGTAAGTTTTAATTTTAAATTCTGGATAAGATATAATGCAGAAATACAATGAAATAGTAAGTGAAGTGGGTGATTTACCTCCCATGCCGATTGTTGCAGTCAAAGTACTGGAGCTTTTGCAGGACCCTGATACATCAATTAAGCAGCTTGCAACGACCATTTCACTTGATGCAGCTGTGTCTGCGCGAATGCTGAAAATTGCGAACTCGTCTATGTACGGCGTTTCTCGACAGATAACTACTTTGCAAAATGCATTAGTTTTGCTTGGTGAGCGAACCGTACGAAGTCTCGTTTTGGCGTCAAGTATGAGTAGCGTTAATAAGTCTTATGGCTTGCTTGAAAAGATGCTGTGGGAAGAGTCTGTGGGCTGTGCTTTAGCATCTCGATATTTGAGTACTAAACTGAATGTGTCAAACCCTGATGAAGCCTTCCTCGCGGGTTTATTTAGTAACTTAGGTAAAATTATACGTAATAATAATGAACCCGAACGTTACCGTGAACTTGTTGAAGCTGTTTATAATGGCGCGGGTGATTATTCTACGCTTGAATTAGAAGTGTTTTCGGTTCCATATACAACTGTTGGTGCTGCGGTACTTCACTCGTGGAAAATTGCTCCATTATTGGTTGATTCTGTTTGTTGCCAAAATCAACTAGATGAAGCAGAAAATACTGAAGTGGCTGATCTTTCAGCGGTAGTTAATTTAGCGTCTAATCTGTGCTTTAAATTAGGGATTGGACATCGTGAGTGCAATGACGAGTATGATCTAAGTCAAACTCAAAGTGCTGACAAATTGATGCTTACTCCTGCTGTTCTTGAGGCAATACCAGAAGAGTTCCAAGAAGTATTTGATGAAAATCGTGATTCCTTTATGTCGTAGTTATTGAAAAAATATGATTAATAAAAAAGGGCCTATTGGCCCTTTTTTATTGTCAAAATTGTGTTGTATCCAATTTTAGAGGTGATTATGTCCACCATTCCAATTTTGTTGAAAAACCCAAATATTCTAGTGCTTGGTGGTGGTGCTGTTGCCTTGCAAAAAGCCACTGTTTTGTACCGAAACAAAATCAAGTTTTCGATGATTGCGCTGAGTTATTGTTCAAAATTTAATGAACTTGATGTTGCTAAAGTCACGAAAAATATTGAACCGAACGATTTTGATAATTATAACATTGTTGTTGATGCTACGGGTTGCGATGAAGTGGGCCAATTATTACAAGAGGTCATACGAAAACGGTATATATTGGTGAATCGTGTTGATCAACCAGACCAAAGTAATTTCTATTTTTCATCATTATTAAATTACGGTCCATTGAAGGTTGCCGTATCAACGGATGGCGCGAGTCCGACGATTGGTCAAAACGTTCGTAATCGGATTGAAGCGCTCTTGCCACGTGGATTAGCTAATTTAGTTGAAAAGACTAAGCGTCAGCGTCAACAAGGTCATATCGACCCTAGTACTGCCCGAGACCAACTGTTAATACTATTTTCTCATGTTTACTTGATTGAGTGCGGTGATATTGCTGATGCACTGGTGACGCTACAGAGGTATCCTCAGTTAAGTAAGCTTAGTGTTGTTTTGTATCAGCATGAGGGAGCACACTCTACGGTCAGTATGGATGTGTGTCATGAGACAATCAAGTATCTACCGATTAATTGTTTCGATTATGAAAAGTCTTACGCAGTCCTTAACACATATTGTAAACGGGGAATGACGGTAGGTGTATTGATTCCTTCAGGTGAACAATTTTCACTACATAGTGAAAGACTTTCTGGGTCTTTAACGAATGATGGTGTGAAATCTGAAATAATCGTTAAATAATAAATATTCGTATTATTGATTTATCCATTTTTTAATATAAGGTCACAAAATGATTCATCTAACAAATATTAGTAAGCAATATGGTTCACAAGTTTTATTTACCCGCGCCAAATTACAAATTTTACCTGGTACACGTAGTGGTTTGGTTGGGCCAAATGGTGCTGGGAAGTCAACTATTTTTCGTTTAATTACTGGTGAGGAATCACTTGATGATGGCGAAATCTCTTGTGCAAAAAAATCCGTAATTGGTTACTTTTCGCAAGATGTTGGCGATATGAGCGGACATAGTGCACTTGCTGAAGTTGTTTCTGCTTCAAGTGAGGTGATGAAGCTTGGTGAGCAGGTGCGCATTATGGAAGCTCAAATGTGCGAGCCGATGGATGATGATGCCCTTGCTAACCTTTTAGAGCGCTATGGCGATACTCAGGCCGAATATGAGCATCGTGGTGGTTATGACCTTGAAACACGAGCTAAATCAGTATTAACCGGTTTAGGAATTGGACCAGCAGATTATTCTCGACCTGTAGAATCATTTAGTGGCGGTTGGAAAATGAGGATTGCATTAGCAAAGATTCTGACACTGAATCCTGATGTTTTATTACTCGATGAACCGACTAACCATCTTGATGTTGAATCGATCGTTTGGCTCGAAGAGTGGCTGTCTACTGAATATAAAGGGGCTGTGTTGATGACCAGTCACGACCGTGATTTTATGAACCGGTTGGTGTCACGTATCATTGAAGTGGCTGATCAAAATATTACGACCTATTCAGGTAATTATGATTACTATTTACGTGAGCGTGAAATTAGACGCGAACAACTGTTGTCAAGCTACAAACGTCAGCAAGATATGTTGGCAAAAGATGAAGAGTTTATCGCCCGTTTTGCTGCCAGAGCTTCCCATGCCGCCCAAGTGCAATCGCGGGTAAAAAAACTTGAAAAAATAGAACGAATTATTATCCCATCTGAGCAAAAATCGGTGAAATTTGAATTTCAAGATATACCCCGCAGTGGTGACAATGTTGTAGCTTTTGATGATTTAAGCAAAACATGGCCCGTTGACGATGGTGATGACAAGAAAGTATTTAGTCATGCAACAGGATTAATCCGCCGCCACGAGAAAATTGCAGTCGTAGGTGTGAACGGTGCAGGAAAATCAACTTTTTTGAAAGTAATAGCAGGACAAACAGCAGCAACTGATGGCGATGTGAATATTGGTGCAAATGTTGATATTGGCTATTTTAGTCAGCATGCGACCGATCTTCTTGATTTGAAGAAAACGGTATTTGAAACAGTCCAACAGGTGATGCCGCAGGATTCCATTGGTGTTATTCGCAATCTGTGTGCTGCCTTTTTGTTCCAAGGCGATGATGTCGATAAAAAGGTTTCAACCCTTTCAGGAGGTGAGAAGAGTCGTCTCGTTCTAGCAACGTTACTAGCGCGGCCCGTTAATGTTCTAATTCTTGACGAGCCAACAAATCATCTTGACATTCAATCGCGCGAGATACTTCTTAACGCCCTGCAACGATTTAGCGGAACCGTTGTCTTGGTAAGTCACGACCGCCATTTTCTACGCAGTTTAGTCAATCGAGTTTTTGAAGTTGACCACGGTGAGCTACGCAGCTACGAAGGTGATTATGGTTACTATTTAGAAAAAAGTGAGTTGAACTATTCGTCGTGAGCCGAACTTTTATTTTCTTTGCCCCAGAACGTATCATTCGAGAATTGTTCACGTAAACGTTCCTCGGGGCATTGTTGCATAAACTCATTACGATCAAATGCAAAACGGTAGTTGGAACAATACGTCAGTAAAATTTGATAAGCCGCATTGATCTGCTGGATCTTTTTAGGATCATTACATCCCTTGTCGGGATGATATTTTTTAACCAACGATTTGTGTTTTGATTTAATTTCTGCAAGGCTTGCTCGTGATGCAATATCAAATAGTTGCAATGCTTTTTCTAGCTCTTTATATGTCATTATCCACCTGCTTTGTGATTCAAGTGAGATGTTTTATTTTAAAACATTTTCTTGTTGGTAATAATTATTTTGGTTGATAGGGACAAAATCCAGGTAGCGGACCAACTTGTGGATGGTTACGACAGGTGTTAGGTCGCAACTCATAAATAGTACAACGGCGACTGCGTGTGTCGAGATACACGCAGTCGTCGTTGGCCATACGAGTTAATGTAAAGAGTTCATTCTTGTAGTTTAAGTGCTCAATAACGCCATCTTTTTTCAGTCTCTTGGCAAT